>DASZXE010000472.1:0-8822 GCA_035546475.1 Kofleriaceae bacterium | reverse complement strand
GCCCGCGCGTGGGCCGCCGCCGAGCCGCCGCCGTCGCCGGAGCTGGTCGCCGCTTGGGCGAAGGTCGAGCAGGCCTGGGAGGATCCAGCCGCGCACGACCGCGCCGCCGCGATCGCCCTCGAGCACGGCGCGATGCCGTGGCTCGCGCGGCGCTATCGCGAGGTCCAGCGCGCGCGGCCCGCCGACGCGGTGGCGCGCGGCCGCATCGATCGGATCGCCTTCATGTCGGTCGCCGCGCTCAAGGCCACCGCGGCGCCGCCGACCGCGCGGCGCGCGCGCGGGCGCACCGCCTACATCGTGCTGCTCGTGCTCGCGGTCGTCGTCGCCGGCGCGCTCCTCGCCGCGCGCGCGACCACCGTCCACCACAGCGGCAAGCGCCGCCCCGCCATCCCCGCCGACCACGGCGGCCATCCCGCGCCGCGCCCCGCCCCCGGCTCGATTGAACCTCCGCCCCCCGGACGGTAAGGTCGCCGCCGGTGGCGCAGGTCGATCTCCACGAGCGCCAGCTCACCCTCAAGCTGGTCTACTTCGGGCCGCCCCGCTCGGGGAAGACCACGAACCTGCGCTCGCTCCACGCGCGCGTCGACGCGCTCAACCGCGGGCGCCTGATGACGCTCGACACCCGCGACGATCGCACGCTCTTCTTCGACCTGTTGCCGATCTTCTTCCGCACGTCGGCGCTGTCGTTCCGGATCAAGGTCTACACGGTGCCCGGCCAGCCGATGCACGAGGCGACCCGCAAGGTCGTGCTGCAGGGCGCCGACGGCGTCGTCTTCGTGGCCGACTCCGATCCATCGCAGGCCGCCGCCAACCGCGAGGCGTGGACCAGCATGATCCGCAACCGCGCCGAGCTCGGCCTCGCCGCCACGCCGATCGTGCTCCAGTACAACAAGCGCGACCTCGCGACCGGCGAGCTCGACGCGGTCGATCGCTTCGACGATCCGGCGCGGCCGGTGATCGCGGCGACCGCGTCGCGCGGCCTCGGCGTGCTGGCGACCTTCCTCGCCGCGGTCGGCGCGATCTGGGACGCGCTCGAGGCGTCCGACGGGATCGCCACCCGCTTCGCCGTCGATCGGGCCGCCTTCCTGCGGTCGGTGGTCGCCCATGTCGGCGGCGACGAACGTGATATCCTCCCCCGGTGATGAGCTGGCCAACCGGCGAGGCCGCCGGCGAGCCCGACCCGCCCGACCCGCTCGACGCGCCGATCGTGCTGCACCAGCTCGTGCCGCGCGACGAGCTCGACGAGGTGGCGGCGGGCGTGGCGACCTCCGCGCGCTGCCGGACCGCGGTCATCGACACCGGCGGTGAGCTGCTCGCCGGGTCGGAGATCCCCGACGGGGTCCAGGTCGCGATCGAGCACCACGGCGAGATCGTCGGCTGGGCGGTCGCCGACGCCGGCCACGGCGGCGCCGCCGCTCACCTGGCCGGGATGATCGGCCTGCTCGTCCACCACGCCCACGCGCGCGAGCTGTCGGGCCTCGCCCACGAGGCCGCGATCACCGCCACCTACGTCGAGCTGACCCAGAAGAACCGCAGCCTCGAGGCCGCGGTCGCCCGCATGCGCGACACCGATCGCATCAAGTCGAACTTCCTGGCGACGATGTCGCACGAGCTGCGGACCCCGCTCACGTCGGTGATCGGCTACTCGGAGATGCTGCTCGAGGGGCTCGCCGGCCCGCTCACCGGCGAACAGAAGGAGTACCTGACGACGATCCTCGGCAAGGCCGACCAGCTCCTCCAGCTCATCACCGCGGTGCTCGACATGTCGCGGCTCGAGGCCGCGCCCGCCTCCGTCGAGGTGACGCCGGTGCCGGTCGACGAGGTGGTCGCCAGCGTGGTCGCCAGCTTCGCGCCGCCGTGCCAGAAGCGCGGCATCGCGCTCGCGACCGAGATCGCGGCGCCGCTGCGGGTGGCGGGCGACCGCCGGCAGATCCGCCAGGTGCTGTGGAACCTGGTGTCGAACGCGGTGAAGTTCACGCCCGACGGCGGCCGCATCGTCGTCGGCGTGCGGATCGGGCCGCTGGTGCCGGAGGGGGTGAGCACCCGGCCCGACGCGCGGCTGGCGGCGCACGTCGAGGTCACCGACAGCGGCATCGGCATCCCGCGCGAGCAGCTCCCGCACATCTTCGAGCCGTTCTTCCAGGTCGACTCGTCGTCGACGCGCGAGTACGGCGGCAGCGGCCTCGGGCTGACGCTCGCCAAGGCGTACGTCGAGGCGCACGGCGGCCGGATGTGGGTCGACTCGACGCCGGGGCGCGGCAGCACCTTCGTCGCGTCGTTCCCGGTGGTCGGCGAGGACGCGCGGCGGGCGCTGGCCGCCCGCGGCTGAGGCCATGCCGGTGCTGACGACCCGCGAGCTCGGCTGGTGGATCGCGCTGGCGATCGGGATGCTCGTGCTGTCGGCGTTCTTCTCGGCGGCCGAGGTGGCGATGTTCGCGCTGCGCCGGGTCGATCGCGAGCAGCTCTCGCGCTCGGGCAAGCGCGCCGACGCGATGGTGCTGGCGCTGCTCGGTCAGCCGAAGCGCCTCGTCGAGTCGCTGCTGATCGGCGACCAGGCGGTGACGATGATGGTGGCGGCGATCGCGGCGGCCCTGTTCGCCGACGGCCTGCCCGACCTGCAACCGTGGGCGATCGCGTTCCTCGCCGCGGTGGCGGTGGCGCCGCTCGTGATGCTGGTCGCCGAGGTGCTGCCGCGGACGCTCGCGATCAAGACGCCGATCGCGTCGGCGCGCCTGCTGGCGCGGCCGCTCTGGTTCTTCGCGCTGGTGCTCACGCCGGTGCGGCTCGTCGTCCACTGGGTGGCGGAGGTGCTGGCGTGGCCGCTCGGCGGCAGCGGGCGGCCGCGTGCCGCCGCCGACCTGTCCGAGGAGGAGTTCCGCACGCTGGTCGACGCCGGCAGCGCGCAGGGCCAGGTCGACGCGCGCGAGCGCCGGCTCATCCACCGCGTCTTCGAGTTCGGCGACAAGAACGTCGGCCAGGTCATGACCCCGCGCGACAAGGTCTTCGCGCTCAACTACGACCTGCCGATGGCGCGCCTGACCAAGGAGGTCGCGGCGCGCGGCTTCTCGCGGGTGCCGATCTACCAGCGCTCGCTCGACAACGTGCGCGGGATCCTGAACGCCAAGGACCTGGTGCTGGCGACCACCGGCAAGGCGCCGGGCCGCGCGCTGTCGGAGCTCCTGCACGAGCCGCTGTTCGTGCCGCGGACGACGCCGGTGTCGCGCCTGTTCCGGACCATGAAGCAGAAGAAGGTCCACATGGCGGTGGTGGTGAGCGAGTACGGCAAGCTGCTGGGGCTGGTGACGATGGACGACCTGCTCGTGCAGCTCTTCGGCGCGATCCAGGACGAGCGCGAGAGCCTGCAGCGGCCGGACCGGCGCGGGCGGGGCGGGCGGACCCCGCTGCCGGGGTCGCTGCCGGCGACGACGGTGACGGCGGCGAGCGGGGCCGCCATCATGACGACGACCGCGGGCGCGTCGCTGGTCGATGTCCGGCGGCCGGACAGCCGGCTCGGCGATCCGGATGACCTCGGCGAGCCGGGCGAGCGCGACGCCGGCGAGCCGGCCGACGCGCGCGAGGCGGGCGCCGACGACCGCGACGGCGACGGCCGCGCCTCCGATCCTGTCCGGGATCCGGACGAGGAGGATCGCTCGTGATGACGCCGGTGATCGCCACCGGCACGCTCGTCACCGCCGCGGTGATCGCGATCGCCGTGCAGGGGCTGTTCGTCAGCACCGAGCTGGCGCTGGGCGCGTGCGATCGCGCGCGGCTCCGCCAGCGGGCGCAGGCCGGCGGCCTCGGCGCGCGGCTCGCCGAGCGCATGGTCGCGCGGCAGACCACCACCGCCGCCACCGTCGCGCTCGGCGCCCACCTGGCGAGCCTGGTCCTCGCCGCGCTCGCCGCGCTCTGCCTGCTGCAGCGCGAGCACAGCCCGCTGTGGGCGCCGCTGCTGGTCACGCCGCCGGTGCTGGTGCTCGGCCACCTGCTGCCGCGCGCGGTCGTCCCCGGGCTCGCCGACCGGCTGGCGCCGCTGCTCGCGCTGGTGGTGGCGCCGATCGGCTACCTCCTGCGGCCGCTGGTGATCGTGCTGAGCGGGGTCGCCGGCGCCACCGCGCGCGTGTTCGGCACCGACAAGAAGCGCGCGTTCATCACCCGCGACGAGCTGACGCTGCTCATCGAGTCGGACCCGACCACCGACAAGCCGGGGATCACGGCCGACGAGCGCGAGATGATCGCGAACGTCTTCGAGCTGTCGGAGTACACGGTCGGCGACCTGATGGTGCCGCTGTCGGAGGTGACCGCCCTGCCGGACGACACCACGCTCGCCGAGGCCGCGATCGAGGTCGCCGACAAGCAGCACTCGCGCATGCCGGTCTACAAGTCGCGCGTCGACGACATCGTCGGCATCGTCCACGCGTTCGACCTCCTCGCCGCCGGCCCCGAGGGCAAGCAGCGGCCGGTGTCGGAGATCGCCCACGGCGCCAACTACGTGCCGGGCAGCATGAAGGCGATCGACCTGCTCGTGCAGCTCCAGGCGGCCGGCAACCCGATGGCGATCGTCGTCGACGAGTACGGCGGCGCGGTCGGCGTGGTGACGATCGAGGATCTGCTCGAGACGATCGTCGGCGACATCGAGGACGAGTATGACGACGAGCCGCTGCCGATCCGCCAGGAGCGGCCGAACGTGTGGCGCGTCGAGGCGAAGACGTCGGTGGTCAAGCTCAACCAGAGCCTCGACCTCGGCCTGCCCGAGAGCGACGACTACGAGACGGTCGCCGGCCTGCTCATCGAGCGCTTCCGCCGCATCCCCGCGCCCGGCGCCACGCTGCAGGTCGGCGGCGCGCTCATCGAGGTCGTCGCCGCCACCGACCGCGCCATCTCGGCGGTCCGCATCAGCAAGCGCCGCAGGTAGCGCGGCCGCCGGCCCCGCCGGCCGAGGCAAGGTCGGACCGGTGCCGACGCGTCGAGAGCGGATCGACGCGTCGAGGCCCCGGGGGCGGGGGGCGCCGACGCAGCGCCGACGCGTCGAGCGGCGCAGGCGGTCGAGCGGATCCGGGGGCTTGCACGGGGCCCCCGACGGGCCGGCGGCTTGCTAGTGTTTGCCGACCGATGGACCTCTCGCAGCGCAGCTCCTCGGGCGCCCCGGCCGGCGCCCACGACGATGGCCTCGATCGCGACCGGCCGTACGGCCCGCGCTCGCTCGGCGCGACGACCGATGGCCTCGGCGCGCGCCCGCTCGGCGGGGTCGCGTCGAGCAGCGGGCCGATCACCTGGTCGGTGCAGCGGCTGATCGACGCCAGCCTCGCGTCGCAGGCGACCGGCGCCGGTGCGCACGCGGCCGCGGCCCACGGCACCCGCGACGCCGCGACGGCGCTGCCGCACGGCGACGCGATCCAGCGGTCGTTCGGCCGCCACGACGTGAGCGGCATCGAGGCCCACGTCGGCGGCGCGGCGCGCGAGGGCGCGGCCGCGATGGGCGCGCAGGCGTTCGCCGCCGGCAACCACGTCGCGTTCGCCGACGCGCCGTCGCTCCACACCGCGGCGCACGAGGCGGCGCACGTCGTCCAGCAGCGCGCCGGCGTCCAGCTCCTCGGCGGCGTCGGTGAGGCCGGCGACGTCCACGAGCGCCACGCCGACGAGGTCGCCGACAAGGTCGTCCGCGGCGAGTCCGCCGAGGAGCTGCTCGACGAGCACGCCCCCGCCGGCGGCGCGCCGGCCCAGGCGCCCGCCGCCGCGCCGATCCAGAAGCTGATCGCCACCACGCCGAACCAGCTCGCCGGCGTGCTCCTCAACCAGGACCCGGCGCAGGTCCAGATCACCGCGGTCGGCCAGCAGATCACGACCTACAACGCGATCAACGACAACGTCCGCGCGACGAAGCTGCAGAACCAGATCAACCAGCTCCGCGTGCTCGACCGCGCCTGCCACACCGCGCTCAACACGATCAGCGCCAACCAGGTCGACCTCCGCCACGACGCCCGCGCGCAGCTCCTCCACCAGGTCCTCCAGCAGTCGGAGACCGAGCACCGGGCCATCGTCGACGCGGTGCTGGCCGAGGGCCTCAACGTCGACTGCTTCGACGCGCAGGGCACCACCAACCAGAACGGCGACATCGGCCAGGCCACCGCCCGCCAGTTGTGGGCCCGCATCATGGCCGGCGGCGGCAAGATCAAGATCCTCGGCAACGCGCCGTATCCGTCGCAGGTCCGCTCGTGGCTGACCAAGCTGATGGACACCGTCCAGGGCCGCCGGCTGCTCCAGTACCTCGACGCCGGCAACGACCAGGACCACGGCACCAACGTCTACCTCGGCGAGCAGATCGACCAGCTCCCCGACGAGGTCAAGCAGCACGCGCAGAAGAGCACCGAGATCAAGGACACCAACGAGGCGGTCGCGCAGCCGCTCCTGAACGTCGACACCCGCCTGACCCGCAGCCAGCAGCAGGTCAACGGCTCGCAGCAGATCAACAACCCCAACGACCTCAACCGCGAGGTCCTCGGCGGCAACGCGCCGGCGGTGCGCCTGAACGGCGACGACTACAACTTCGGCGGCAGCTCCGGCTCGTTCATCGCGATGGTCAACCCCGGCCAGTTCCGGGTCGCGACCGGCAACGACCGCAACAACGCCGGCACGACCGAGACGCCGGAGATCTACCAGCCGGACTGGATCCTCCTCGGCCACGAGCTCGGCCACTCCGCCAACATGCGGCGCGGCGCGACCACCGAGGGCAAGAAGATGCAGAACAACCCGACCGACGTCTTCGCGGAGACGTTCACGGGCAACCACAACCGCGACGACCGGCAGGGCCGCTGGTACGGCGGCTCCGAGGAGTACATCAACATCATCGGCCACGAGAACGAGCTGCGGCAGGAGGGCGGCCTCGATCAGCGCGGCGGCCACACGGCCGCGGTGAACTTCGAGAGCCAGCGGCGCAAGCCGGCGCTGATGAACGCGCTCAACCCGATCGCGTGGGCGAACCTCTACCAGCCGGGCAGCCCGACCGAGCAGCAGCGCATCGGCACGTACAACACCGACAAGCTCAACCTCGAGCAGCGCTTCGAGCTGAACCCGAGCGACCCGCAGCACGTCCAGGACGCCCAGAACCTCTGCCAGCAGATGGTCGCGTACTTCACGCAGCGCATCCAGCAGCGGAACGCGACCATGCAGATGGTCAACCAGATGTTCAACGGCGACGCGGCCCGCAACGCGCTGCTGCCCGGCCGCACCTACGAGGCGCGCCTGCAGCAGCAGTACGATCACGTGAAGAACTGGATCACCAACCGCGTGATCGAGCACCCGAACGACCCGCTCGTCTACCAGAAGGCGTCGCGCATCGTGTACTTCTGCCAGCGGTGGGTGACGCTGCGCGACGCCCACGACCAGGCGGCGTGGACCAAGCAGTTCAAGCTGAAGGCCTGGTGGGACAAGGCGACCGGCGCCAACCACAGCGTCGGCACCGCCATCACCGACGAGGACGACGAGAAGTATCGGCGCAAGTACCAGCGGGTGCTCAAGCTGACGCGCGACTACGCGTGAGGTTGGACCGCGGGCCGCATCTCCCGCACGTGCGCGTCTCCCGCGAAGCCATCCCGGCGAGCCGGTGAGCGGGCGGGTCGTGGGCCGCAGGGTGGCAGGGCGGCGCGGCGCGCGAGGGCGGGGGCGGGCGTGCTAAGAGGGGGCGTGGACGAATCACGTCTCCGACGGCTGCTCGAGGCGGTCGCGCGCGGCGAGGTCGCGCCGGCGGCGGCCGCCGTCGAGCTCGAGCTGGCGACCGGCGCGGCGTTCGCCGAGGATCCCGATGACGCGGTGCTCGACCTCGTGCGCGAGGCGCGGACCGGCGCGCCCGAGGTCGTGCTCGGCGAGTGGAAGACCGCCGAGCAGGTGGCGGCGATCCTGCGCGGGCTGGCGGCCGGCGGCCGCGGCGCGCTGGCGACGCGGATCGCGCCCGACAAGGCGGACGCGGTGCGCGAGGCCTTGCCGGAGGCGCGCTACGTCGCGGTCGCGCGGGCGCTGGTGATCGAGGCGACCTCACCGCGCGACGTGGTCGGCACGGTGGCGATCGTGTGCGCGGGGACGAGCGACCTGCCGGTGGCCGAGGAGGCGGCGATGACCGCCGAGTTCCTCGGCGCGCGCGTGCGGCGCATCGTCGATGTCGGCGTGGCCGGGCTGCACCGGCTGCTGTCGCGACTGTCCGAGATCCGGACAGCCGACGCGGTGGTGGTGGTCGCCGGCATGGAGGGGGCGCTGCCGTCGGTGGTGGCCGGGCTGTGCGACCGGCCGCTGATCGCGGTGCCGACCAGCGTCGGCTACGGGGTCGGGGCGGGCGGGCTGGCGGCGCTGGCGGCGATGCTGTCGTCGTGTGCGCCGGGGGTGACGGTGGTGAACATCGACAACGGCTTCGGCGCGGCGGTGGCGGCGGTGCGCTGCGCGCGGGCGGCGGCCGCGAAGGGGCACGGCGCGTGAGCGGCGGCGCGGGGGCGGGCGTGCGCGGGCAGCACCTGCACCTCGACTGCGTCAGCGGGATCGCCGGCGACATGACGCTCGGGGCGCTGATCGACCTCGGCGTGCCGGTCGAGGTCGTCGGCGACGCGCTGGAGGCGATCGGCATCGCGCGTTCGCGGCTGAAGGTCGGGCGGGTGGTGCGCGGCGGCATCGCCGCGGTGGACGTCAAGGTCGACACCGGGCCCGGTCCCGACGGCCTCGGCGAGGGCAACGCCCACGCCCACGATCCTTCGCACTCGCACTCGCACTCGCACTCGCACTCGCACTCGCACTCGCACTCGCACTCGCACTCGCACTCGCACTCGCGCTCGCACGGTCAC
>DASZXE010000471.1:0-2086 GCA_035546475.1 Kofleriaceae bacterium | reverse complement strand
CGAGCCGCCGCGCGCGCCGGTGCCCTCCTGGGCGGCGATGATCGAGACGCTCGTCGGCTTGGGCTGGAACGGGACCTCGGGCGGCTCGAAGTCCTCGTCGCGCAGCATGAGCGACTCGCCCACGTCATCCGACGGCTCGTCGGCGCGGCCGATGAGGTTCTCGCCGACGTCGTCGGAGACCACGTCGGCCAGCACGAACTCCTCGAGCATGCGCAGCTCGCGCTCGATCTCCTGCGCGAACGCCTTGCGCACGTAGCGCCCGAGGTGGCTGCGCGAGTAGGTCGGCAGGTAGCGCCGCAGGAACGCGCGCAGGTCGGCCTCGACGTCGGCGGCGGTCTGGTAGCGCTGGGCGCGCGACCGGGTCAGGCAGCGGTCGGCGATCGCCTCCAGCTCCGGCGGGATCGACGGCACCAGGTCGGCGATCGGCCGGTACTTCGCGTCGCGGACCTTGATGAGCAGGTCCATCTCGTTCGACGCGGTGAACGGCGGCACCCGCGTCAGCATCTCGTAGAGGCACGCGCCGAGGCTGAAGACGTCGGAGCGGTGGTCGAGCTTGCGGCCGAGCGCCTGCTCGGGGCTCATGTACTTGACCTTGCCCTTGATGACGCCGCTCTTGGTCTGCACCTTCGACAGGGTCGCCTTGGCGATGCCGAAGTCGCACAGCTTCACCTCGCCGGAGTACGAGACGATGATGTTCGACGGCGACACGTCGCGGTGGACGATGCGCAGCGGCCGCCGGCGCGCGTCGACGGCGGTGTGGGCGGCGTGCAGCGCGGCGGCGACCTCGGCGGCGACGTGGGCGCCGTGCTCGGGCGGGATCGGCTTCTTCTTCTGCCGGCAGCGCTCGAGGATGGTGCGCATGTCCTTGCCGTCGACATGCTCCATCGCGATGAAGTACTCGCCGCCCGCGCGCGCGAACTCGTAGACGCGCGCGATGTTGTCGTGGCGGAGGATCGACGCGATCTTCGCCTCGTCGACGAGCATCTGGATGAAGTCGTCGTCCTCGGCGAGGTGGGCGAGCACCCGCTTCACCGCCACCAGGTGGCCGTGGCCGTGGGCGTCGAAGGTCTTCGCCCGGTAGATCTCCGCCATGCCCCCGAACGCGATGCGATCGAGGAGGTGGTAGCGGCCGAGCTGATGGGCCCTGCGCAACGTCCCGAGCGTAACCCGGATCGCGCCTGCGGCAGAAAGCCCCTCGCGGCGGCCGGACCGCGCGACCGCATCGACCGGCCGCGCCCCGGCCGATCCCCTATACTCCGCGGCATGCGCGGTTCGCTCGTCGTCCTCTGCGCCGGCCTCGCCGGCGAGCTCCTGTCGGCCGGTTGCCACAAGTCGAAGTCGAAGGAGGCGCCGCCGCCGTCGACGGGCAGCTCGCGCGGCGCCACCGGCGCGACGCCCGGCAGCGCGGTCGCCGCCGGCCCCGGGTCGTCGGCGCCGGCGCCCGGCGGCAGCCCGGGCGCGACCGGCCCCGATCCGAGCTTCGAGCTGTCGATGGTCCAGCCGTCGGCGGCGCCCGGCGCCACCGCGACCGCGAAGCTGGTCGTCCACCCGGGCCCCGGTCTGCACATGAACACGGACTACCCGACGAACCTCACGCTCACGCCGCCGGCCGGCGTGACGGTGCCGAAGCCGTCGCTCGTCGTCGGCGACGCCGACAAGTTCGATCGCGGCGAGCTCGCCTTCTCGGTGCCGATGTCGGCCGCCGCCCAGGGCTCGTACAAGGTGCCCGGCACCTTCAAGTTCGCGGTCTGCGACGAGGGCTCCTGCTACCCGAAGAAGCGCGCGGTCGAGCTCCTGCTCACCGTCCAGTAGGCGGGCCGGCGAGCGGCACGCGGCGGGTCGGGCCGTCGTCGCCCGCGACCCGCTCGAGCTCGGTGCGCGGCAGGGCGGCGCCGCCGGTCGCGTCCTCGACGGCGGCGGCCAGCGCGGCGTGCGCGGCGGCGTGGCGGTAGCGATCGGCGTGGCGGGCCGGCAGATCGGCCTGCACCTCGTCGTACAGCTCGCGCGCGCGGACCAGCTCGCGGGCGCCGTCGTCGGCGAGGCCGAGCGCGTGGTGGAGGAGGCCGAGCCGCGCGTGCGCCTGCCA
>DASZXE010000470.1:0-2459 GCA_035546475.1 Kofleriaceae bacterium | reverse complement strand
GCGGCGGCCGGGACCGGCGTGGCCGCGGGAGCCGGCGGCGCGAGCGGCGCGGGCGGCGCGGGCGGCGCGATCGTCGCGTCGAACGCACCCGAGCTTGCGTCGGTCGCGGGATCCCCCGGGCGCCGGACCGTGGCCATGTCGGCCCATCGTAGCGTGGCGCCGACGAGCGGTCGATCGCAGCGGCGCCCGCGCTGGCCGCCGGGGCGGGGCGCGGTCTGCTATGCCTCGCGCCGATGACGCCTCCGCTCCACGTCGTGCGCGCCGGCCGCGGGCCGACGGTCGTGCTGGTGCACGGCAGCGCGACCGATCACGCGACGTGGACGATCCAGATCGCGTCGTCGTTGACCGAGCAGGTGCGGCTGGTCGCCTACGACCGGCGCGGCACCGGCCGCTCGCCGGCGGGCGACGCGCCGCTCACCGTCGAGCGTCACGCCGACGACCTGGCGGCCCTGATCGCGGCGGAGGCGGAGGCCGAGGGCGGCGCCGCGACCGTGGTCGGCTCGAGCTTCGGCGCGGCGGTCGTGCTGGAGGCCTGCCGGCGCGCACCCGCGCGCGTGCGGGCGGCGGTGCTGATCGAGCCGCCGCTCGCCGCCTCCGACGACGCGCCGGCCCTGCCGGTCGGCTTCCTGCCCGCGCTCGATCGGCTCGCCGGCGAGCAGGGCCCCGAGGCCGCCGCCGAGCGGTTCCTGCGCACGGTGCTCGGCGACGCCGCGTTCGAGCGGCTGCCGCGCGCGTTCCAGGCCCGCAGCAAGGCGCAGTGGACGCAGATCCGCGCCGACTCGGCCGCGCTCGCCGCCTACCAGGTCGGCTACGACCGGCTCGGCGACGTCACCGTGCCGGTGCGGCTCCTCGGCGGCGAGCGATCGGCCGCCTACTTCCGGCCGACGCTCGAGGCGCTGGCCCGCGCGCTGCCGCGGGCGACCCTGGTCTCGATCGCCGGGGGCGGCCACATGCTGCACGCCGAGGCGCCGCGCGCCTTCCACCAGCAGGTGCTCGCCGCGGTCGCGGAGGCCCGGCCGTAGGGCTTGCGCGCGGCTTGCGGGCGGCGCGGCCGTCGGGCAGAGTGCCGGCGCCATGGCCGAGCACGTCGAAGGTGAAGCGAGGCCGCGCGCGGTGATCGCGGCGGTCCAGCTCCAGGGTGTCGACGACGGCAGCTTCGCGTCGTCGCTCGCGGAGCTGCGCCGGCTGGCGATCACGCTCGGGCTCGACGTCGTCGGCATGGTCACCCAGCGGCGCGGCAAGCTGGCGCCCGGCAAGGTGCTCGGCGACGGCAAGCTGCGCGAGCTCGCCGCCTGGACCGGCGGCTCGGGCGTCGTCGAGGCCTACCAGCGGCCGGGCAAGCGCAAGAAGGCCGCGGACGTCGAGCCGGACCCCGAGCTCGAGGACGCCGAGGACGACGAGGACGACGACGACGACGAGCCGGTCGCCGAGCCCGACGCCGAGGACGAGTCGGAGACCGGCGAGACGTGGGAGCTCGAGCAGGACCGCGAGCCGCAGGTCGAGACCGCGGCCGGCGCCGATCGCCCGCACGGCCCGCCGCCGGGCGCGCCGCCGGTCACCGTGGTCGTCGTCGACCACGACCTGTCGCCGACCCAGCAGCGCAACCTCGAGCGCGCCACCGACGCCGAGGTCATGGACCGCACGTCGGTCATCCTCGGCATCTTCCACCGCCACGCGCGCACCCGCGAGGCGCGGCTGCAGGTCGAGATCGCGCGGCTCGGCTACCTGGCGCCGCGCCTGCGCGAGCTCGGCGGCGGCGGCGACCGCGTGCGCGGCGGCGTCGGCGGCAAGGGCGCCGGCGAGAGCTCGCTCGAGCTCGACCGCCGCCGCATCCGCGACCGGATCGCCGAGCTGCGCCGCGAGCTGGCCGGCATCGAGGGCGGTTCGCGCACGCGCCGCCAGCGCCGCGGCGACGTCTCGACCGTCGCGGTCGTCGGCTACACCAACGCCGGCAAGAGCTCGCTCATGCGCGCGCTCACCGGCTCCGAGGTGTACGTCGCCGACAAGCTGTTCGCGACGCTCGACACCACGGTGCGCGTGCTCGACAGCCGCACGCGCCCGCCGATCCTCATCTCCGACACGGTCGGCTTCATCAAGAAGCTGCCGCACGATCTGGTCGCCTCGTTCCGCTCGACGCTCGAGGAGGCCGCCGAGGGCGACCTCCTGCTCCACGTCGTCGACGCCAGCGATCCGGCGTTCGTCGACCAGATGGCGGTGACGCACGAGGTCCTCGGCGAGGTCGGCGCCGACGCGCCGTCGCTCGTGGTGCTCAACAAGGCCGACCGCCTCGACGACGAGGCGCGCGCCGACCTCGCGCTGCGCTATCCCGACGCGGTGATCATGTCGGCCAAGGATCCGGCCGACGTCGCCCGCCTCCACGACCGGATCGTCGAGCACTTCGCCGGCGCCGCGACCGAGGCGGAGCTGATGATCCCGTGGGCGCGCCACGGCCTGGTCAG
>DASZXE010000469.1:0-7224 GCA_035546475.1 Kofleriaceae bacterium | reverse complement strand
GAGCGTCCGCGCCTGCCCGCCGCCGCGCCACGACGCGCCGCACCGCGCGGCCGGCACCATCGACGACGTCATCGAGCGCGTCACCGCGTCGCCGTCGAACGCGGGCTGGATCGCCGCGTGGAACGCCGACCACGTCTACGTGTCGACCGACGCCGGCGCGCACTTCGACCGCGTGCTCGACGGCCCCGGCGCCGTCAGCGCGGTCGGCTTCGACTGCTTCGGCACCGTCGCCGTCGTCCGCGACGAGCAGCTCGGCCTGCGCGTCGACGGCGTCGAGCGCTGGCAGCCGGTGCCGGGCGTCGAGCTGATGGCGGGCGAGGGCGACGGGCGCGAGGGCCACGCCGCGATCGTGAGCGGCGGCCCCGACCTCGTCGTCGTCGGGCGGGTGACCGACTGGCGGCCCCGCATCGCGCGCTCCGCCGACCTCGGCGCGCACTGGAGCTACGCCGACCTCGACGTCGACTGGGAGACGCCGGTCGTCCACGGCCGCCAGCGCGAGGACGGCACGATCGCGATCGGCCTGCCGTCGAGCGACTGCGCGGGCGACGTCGAGCAGCAGGTGACCGTGCGCGGCGGCAAGGTGACGAGCGAGCCGGGGATGGCGTGGCCGGCGCCGGGCCAGGGCGTCGACCTCGACGGCGAGCGGCCCGCCGCGATGCCGGCCGACGCCACCTGGGTCGGCGACGGGCTCGCGGTCGCGGGCGACGGGCTCTACCGCGTGCGCGGCCCGCACGTCACGCGGCTGCCGTACGTCGTCGAGGGCGACGACTACGTCGCCGACGCCGCCGGCCGCCTGTGGACCGTCGTCTGCGGCAAGCCGACGATCGCGAGCCGCCAGCCGAGCGGCCTCCGCTGCCCCGACCCCGACGCCGGCGAGGCGGAGTGAGCGCGCGCGGTCAGCGCGCCAGCAAGGGCAGGGCGTCGACGTACGGCGTCGTGCACGGCGGGCCGTCGGCCCACGCGAGCGCGGTGACCGCGCCGGGCACGAGCGCGGCGATGGTCGAGCTGCGGGTGCCGTAGCGCGGCGTGTGGATGCACGGCGCCTCGAGCGCGGCGCGCAGCGCGGGCGAGACCGGCGCGCCGGCAGGCAGCGGCGGCAGCGCCGCGACGTCGTCGGGCACGCGGTGATCGGCGAGGACCTCGCGGGCGGCGGCGGCGAAGTCGGGCCATGTCCGGCTCCCGGACAGCCGTGCCTCGACGCGGGCGCGGCGGAGCTGGCCCGGGGCGTCGAGCCGGTCGTTGGCGAGCACGGTGACGCCGCGGGGCAGGGCGAACCGCTCGCGGCTGCCGGCGCGCCGCAGGTAGACGACGTCGACGTCGCGCGCGTCGCCGAAGACGAGGTTGGCGCTCGCGTAGTGCGTCGGATCGATCGCGTCGGCGTAGGCGCGCGCGGCGGCCATCGCGTCGGCGCCGCGGCGCTCACCGGCGTCGAGCAGGCCGAGCACCAGCTCGCCGCGCGATCGCGGCGCCCGGCCGACCGCGGCCTCGCGCTGGTTGGTCACCGCGGCGAACCGGCCGTCGCGGGTGAAGGCCAGCCACGAGCCGCCGAGCACGTCGTCGCGGCCGCCGACCCGCCCGGGCGCGAGCACGACCGGCGCGTGAGCCGGCCGGTCGTACAGCTCGTCGCGGTTGGCGGCGATCGCCAGCGGCGTGCCTTCGAGCGCGTCGAGCGCGATCGCGATCGTGCACATCGATGCGGCTACTTCGGCGGCATGCGCAGCGAGCCGTCGAGGCGGATCGTCTCGCCGTTCAGGTAGCCGTTGGCGACGATCGCCGCGACCAGCTCGCCGTACTCGGCCGGATCGCCGAGCCGCTTGGGGAACACGACGTCGGCGGCGAGCGCGGCCCGCTTGTCCTCGGGCAGCGCGCCCAGCATCGGCGTGTCGAAGATGCCGGGCGCGATCGTGCAGACCCGGATGCCGGCGGGCGCCAGGTCGCGCGCGGCCGGCAGGGTGAGCCCGACGACGCCGGCCTTCGACGCCGCGTACGCCGCCTGGCCGATCT
The DNA here is from genome assembly GCA_035546475.1 of Kofleriaceae bacterium. Lineage (GTDB taxonomy): Bacteria > Myxococcota_A > Polyangia > Haliangiales > Haliangiaceae > UBA2376. Next base: position 5,220 of record DASZXE010000469.1, on the reverse strand, counting down.
GCCCGTCGAACGCGGCGACCGACGCGGTGTTGACGATCACGCCGCGCTCGCCGGTCTCGGTCGGCGCCTGCTTCGCCATCGCCGCCGCCGCCAGCCGCAGCACGTTGAAGGTGCCGATCAGGTTGATGCCGATGACGGTGCGGAACAGCTCGAGGTCGTGCGGCTTGCCGGTGCGATCGAGCGTGCGCGCGGCCCAGCCGACGCCGGCGCACGACACCGCGACGCGCAGCGGGCCCAGCTCGCCGGCGCGCGCGACCGCCGCCTCGACCGCGGCCGGATCGGTGACGTCGGCGGCGGCGTAGGCGGCGCGGTCGGCGCCCAGCTCGTCGGCGAGCGCGGCCCCACGCGCGGCGTCGCGATCGACGATGACGACCCGCGCGCCGGCCGCCGCCAGGCGGCGAACCGTGGCCGCGCCGAGCCCGGACGCGCCGCCGGTGACCATCGCAACGCAATCGGAGGAGAGCTTCATGCGCGCAGCAGACCCCGCACCCGCGCCCCGGTCAAGCGTCACCCGTGTCAGGCCGCGGGCGCCGTCAGCGCGCGCCGGTACGCCGCCGCGATCTCGTCGCCGGCCACCTTGCGCGGGTTGGTGGCGAGGAACAGCGTCTCCGCCAGCGCGAGCGCCGCGAGCCGCGCCGACAGCGCCTCGATCGTGGCCGGCGCGTCCGGCTCCTCGACGACCTCGGCGAGCGGCACGCTGGCCGGCAGCCCGACCTCGCGGCAGAGCGCGCGCACCGCGTCGGCCACCGCCAGCACCGGATCGGCGCCGCCCAGCCCCAGCCGCCGGGCGAGCCGCGCGCACGCCGGCCCGGCGGCGTCGCCGTTGACCTCGAGCACGATCGGCAGGAGCACCGCGTTCGCGAGGCCGTGGTGGACGCCCAGCTCGGCGCCGAGCGGGTGGGCCATCGCGTGGGTCAGCCCGAGCCCCTTCTGGAAGGCGACCGCCGCCATGCTCGAGGCGTGCAGCAGCTCGGTGCGGGCGTCGGCGTCGTCCGGAACCCGGACAGCTTGCGGCAGCCGCGCCATCACCATCGCCGCCGCCTCGAGGCCGATCGCGTCGCACATCGGGTGGTAGCCGGGCGCGCACACCGCCTCGATCGCGTGGGTCAGCGCGTCGAGCCCGGTCGCCGCCGTCACGTGCGCGGGCAGCCCGACGGTCGTCTCCGGATCGGCGATCACCGACTGCGGCATCAGCGCCGGGTGGAGCAGCGTCCGCTTGGCGCCGGTCTCGCCGTCCTTGACCACGGCGCCGGTCGACAGCTCGGAGCCGGTCCCGGCCGTCGTCGGCAGGGCGACGATCGGCGCCGCGCCGGTGACCGCCCGCGCCCGCGAGCCGCCGTACGACAGCGCCGCCAGCTCGCCGCGCGCGCCGGCGCCGACGTGGGCGTAGAGCGCGATCGCCTTGCCGAGGTCCATCGCGGCGCCGCCGCCGATCGCGACGATGCCGTCGGCGCCGAGCTCGCGGTAGCGGGCGACGCCGGCCAGCAGCTCGTCCTCGGTCGGGTTGGTCGAGATCGCCGAGAAGGTGCCGGCGACCGCGCCGCTGACCGCCGCCACCGTCGGGCCGAACCACGGCGTCGCCTCGACGCCCGGGTCGGTGACCACCAGCGCGCGCGCGAGCCCGGCGATCTTCAGCTCGCCGGGCAGCTCGCTGCGGCGGCCCCAGCCCAGCCGGTAGCGGGTGGGGAACGCGATGTTGGCCCGGGGCGGCATGCGCGCATCGTACCCCGCGTCGGCGTGGCGGCCATCACGTGGCGCCCGTCACCCGCGGGGAGCCCGCGAGGCGCCGTCGAGCCGCAGGAGCCCGCGCGCCGGCCGCGCGCTTGACCCCCTCCGCCGGCCATGGGAAGCAGTGCGGTCATGAACGTCAAGGCGATGCGCCGCATCGACGGCCTGGTCGGCAACCTCGTGTGCTCGATCCTCGCCGCCGTCAAGCAGGTCGCGACCCCGTTCGCCCGCCCGCGTGGCCCGATCAAGAAGGTCGTGGTCATGAAGTTCTTCGGCATGGGGTCGATCGTCGTCGCGAGCCCGTGCCTCGCCGCGCTGCGCGACCTCTACCCGGGCGTCGAGCTGCACTTCGTGACGTTCAAGGGCAACCGCGAGCTGATCGACATCCTCGGCGTCGTCGATCGCGCGCACTACGTCGACCCGTCGACGCCGGCGACCTTCGCGCGCTCGACGCTGCAGGTGGTGCGCGAGCTGCGCGCCGCCGACGTCGACCTCGCGCTCGACCTCGAGTTCTTCGCCAAGTTCCCGCTCGCGCTGTCGAGCCTGGCCGGCATCCGCAAGAAGGCCGGCTTCTACCTGCAGGTCGAGGGCTGGCGCCGCACGCTCCTCGACGTCCGCGGGGTCTACAACCACTACCACCACACGCGCGAGATCTTCCTCTCGCTGGTCTACCTGCTGGCGACCGAGGACCCGTACTTCCTCGGCTTCGAGGCGTTCGCAGCGCGCTACGCGTACCCGCGCTTCGTGCCGTCGCAGCTCGAGCGCGCGGCCTTGCGCAAGAAGCTCGGCGCGCGGCTGCCGGCGGGCGACGAGCTCGTCGTCATCAACCCGAACACGTCGCCCGACCTGGCGCCCGAGGCGCGCAAGTGGCCCGAGGAGCGCTACGCGCAGCTCGCCGAGCGGCTCTTGCGCGAGCGGCCGCGCGCGCGGGTCGCGTTCGTCGGCGCGCCGGGCGAGAAGGCGTACGTCGAGCGGGTCGCGGCGCAGGTCGCGCCGGAGCTGCGCGGGCGGGCGTCCTCGCTGGCCGGCGAGCTGTCCTTGCGCGAGCTGCTGGTGCTGTTCGCCGAGGCGGCGCTGGTGGTGTCGAACGATAGCGGTCCCATGCACCTGGCGTGTCTGGTCGACGCGCCGACGGTCGGCCTGTTCTTCGCCGACTCGCCGACCCTGTTCGCGCCGCTCGGCAGCCGCGTGCGCTCGGTCGCGCCGGCGCTCTACTCGATCCCGCTGTTCACCGTCTACAACGGCAAGGACATGTCGGCGGGGCGGCCGGCGGTCGAGGTGACGAACGCGGCGGCGTGCACGGTGTCGGTCGACCAGGTGCTGGCGGAGGCGCGCGCGCTGCTGGCGGCGGTTCCGGAGACGAGCACGTCGGCGGCGGGGACGGGGACGGGGACGGGGACGGGGGCGGGGGCCGCGGCGGCGCCGGCCGCCGCCGAGCGCGCACCGTGACGTCGTCGCCGCTGCACGCGCTGGCCCGCCAGGCGCTCGTCGAGGGCACGCGGGTGCGCGAGCAGCTCGTCGCCGGTCAGCTCGACGCGATCGTGGCGGCGGCGGCGGTGGTGCGCGACGCGCTGGTCGCCGGCCGCAAGGTCCTCCTGTGCGGCAACGGCGGCAGCGCGGCCGACGCGCAGCACCTCGCCGCCGAGCTGGTCGGCCGCTTCGTCCTCGAGCGGCGCGGCCTGCCGGCGATCGCGCTGACGACCGACACGTCGGCCCTGACCGCGATCGCGAACGACTACGGCTACGACGTCGTCTTCGCGCGGCAGGTCGAGGCGCTCGGCCAGCCGGGCGACGTCCTGATCGCGATCACGACCAGCGGCCGGTCTCGCAACGTGGCGCGTGCGATCGCCGCGGCGCGCGCGATCGGCATGAAGGTCGTCGGCCTCACCGGCGCGGCCGGCGCCGACCTCGTGCGCGAGTGCGATGCCGGCGTCGCGGTGCCGAGCCGCAACACGGCGCGCATCCAGGAGGGCCACATCGCGATCGGCCACGTGCTGTGCGAGCTGGTCGACGTCGCCTTCGCCGGCGACGAGGCTTTGGCGGCCGCGCCCGCCGGCGCGCCCGCGCCCGCCGGCGCGCCGGGGTCGTCGAAGGCGTACACGCTGCCCGAGCTGCTCGACCTGCGCGCGCGCTGGCGCGACCAGGGCCGCACGGTCGTGTGGACCAACGGCGTCTTCGACGTGCTGCACGTCGGCCACCTGACGTCCCTGCGCGCCGCGCGCCGCTTCGGCGACGTCCTCGTCGTGGGCGTCAACGCCGACGCGACGGTCCGGGCCAGCAAGGGCCCGCGGCGCCCGATCTTCCCGGTCGCCGAGCGGGTCGAGCTGCTGGCCGCCCTCGACGTCGTCGACGCGGTGATCGTCTTCGACGAGCCGACCCCGGCCGAGATGCTGGCGGCGCTCCGCCCCGACGTCCACTGCAAGGGCGCCGACTACGCGCCGCCGCACGGCAAGCCGATCCCGGAGGCGGAGCTGGTGCGCAGCTACGGCGGGCGCGTCGAGTTCATCCCGCTCGTGCCCGGCCGCTCGTCGACCGACACCCTCGACCGCCTGCTCCGCGAGGACTGACCGTGGCGACCCGCGATTTTGCGCGGTCCGGGGCCGTGGAGTAACGTCGGCGGCCGTGTCGTCCGCGCCCGATGAGGTGGTGGCCCGTCTGCGCGGCCACCGCGTGCTGGTGATCGGCGACCTGATGGTCGACGAGTACCTGCGCGGCGACGTCCACCGGATCTCGCCGGAGGCACCGGTGCCGGTGCTCGAGGTGCGCGACACCGAGCGGCGGCTGGGCGGCGCGGCGAACACCGCCGCCAACATCCAGCGGCTCGGCGGCGCGGCGACCGTGCTCGGCGTCGTCGGCGACGATCCGACCGCGGTCGCGCTGCGCACCGGCCTCGAGCACGCCGGCGTCGCCGTGCGCGCGTGCGTGGTGCCCGGGCGGCCGACCACCCGCAAGACGCGGCTCGTCGCGCAGGGCCAGCAGATCGTCCGCGTCGACGAGGAGGTGCGGACGCCGGTGGCCGGCGCCGCGACCGCCGAGCTGGTCGCCGCGATCGACGAGCTGGCGGCCGGCGCGGCGGCCGTCGTGGTCTCCGACTACGCCAAGGGCGTCATCACCGCGGAGATCGCGCAGGCGGCGATCGCGGCCGGGCGGCGCCACCGGGTGCCGGTCGTCGTCGATCCGAAGCAGCGCGACTTCGCCGTCTACCGGGGCGCGACGGTGATCACGCCGAACCTCGGCGAGCTCGAGCGCGCGGCCAGCGCGGGGACGGCGACCGCTGCGGAGATCGCCCACGCCGCCGCGCGGGTCGCGCCGGTCGTCGACGGCGCGGCGCTGCTGGTCACCCGCGGCGCCGACGGCATGACGCTCTACCGCGAGGGCGTCGCGGTCCACCACGTCGGCGCCACCGCCCGCGAGGTCTTCGACGTCACCGGCGCCGGCGACACCGTCGTCGCGACGCTCGCGCTCGCGCTGGCCGCCGGTGAGTCAATGGAG
>DASZXE010000468.1:0-13907 GCA_035546475.1 Kofleriaceae bacterium | reverse complement strand
AAGAGGAGAACCGAGATGCACCGCTTGCAGGACCTGGTGCGCTTTCACCGACTGCGGACCGGGACGCGAGAGACGGCTCGACTGCTGGGGATGGGCCCGAACACCGAGCGGATGTTCCGCGAGGCGATCGCCGCGGCCGGGTTGCTCGAGGGCCCGCTCGACGAGTTGCCGTCGCTGGACGCGCTCCGCGACGCCGTCCTGGCGAAGCACCCGGTGCCGCCGTTGCCCAAGCACCAGACGACCGCGCTCGGCGCCTACGTGCCGCTGATCACCACGCTCGTCGAGAAGGGCCTGGGGCCGCGCGCGATCTTCGATCGCCTGCGCCTCGAGCACCCGGACTTCGACGGATCGCACTCGGCGGTGAAGCGCCTCTGTCGCACGCTGAAGCGGGCGCGGGGCGTCCGGCCGCAGGATGTCGCGATCCCCGTCGAGACCGCGCCGGGCGAGGTCGCCCAGGTCGACTTCGGGTACGTGGGGAAGCTGTTCGACCCGACGACGATGACGCTGCGCAAGGCGTGGTGCTTCGTGATGGTGCTCGGGTTCAGCCGGCACATGGTCGTGCGGGTCGCCTTCGACCAGCGCATCGAGACGTGGCTCGCGCTGCACGTCGAGGCGTTCCACGAGCTGGGCGGCGTGCCCGCCACCGTGGTGCCCGACAACCTGAAGGCGGCGGTGATCCGAGCGGCGTTCTCCATCGACGACCAGAGCGAGCTCAACCGCAGCTACCGCGAGCTGGCGCGGTACTACAACTTCAAGGTCGATCCGACGCCGCCCTACGATCCCGGCAAGAAGGGCAAGGTCGAAGCGGGCGTGAAGTACGTGAACGGCAACTTCTTCGTCGGTCGCCAGGAGACCAACGTCGAGGACGTCCGGCGCGATCTCCGACGATGGGTGGTCGAGATCGCCGGCATGCGCGAGCACGGCACGACCCACCACCAGCCGCTCGTGCAGTTCGAGACGATCGAGCGCGCGACGCTGCGGCCGCTACCCAAGATCGCGTGGAAGCCGGCGGTGTGGCGCCGGGCCAAGGTCCACACCGACGCGCACGTCGCGCTCGACCGACGCCTCTACTCGGTGCCGTGGCGGCTGATCGGGCAGCGGGTGTGGGTGAAGGCCACCGCGACGAGCGTGGTGATCTACGCGAACGACGAACGCGTGGCGACTCACGACCGACGAGGCGCCGGCGTCCGCAGCACGCTCGAGAGTCACCTACCGACCCAGCGCGCCGAGCTGCGCCATCGCGGCCGCGCCTTCTGGGAGCAGCGCGCCGACGCGATGGGCGACGACGTCGGCCGCTACATCCGCGCGGTCTTCGACAGCGACGACGCACTCTCCCAGCTCCGCGCGGTCCAGGCGATCGTCACCCACCTCGAGACGTTCCCCGTCGAGCGCGCGCGAGCCGCGTGTCGACGCGCCGAGCACTTCGCGAGCTACGGCTACGGCGCCCTCAAGAACATCCTGCGCCGCGCGCTCGACCTCGAGCCACTCCCCGCGCCACCACCGCCGGCGCCGACGACCACACCTCGCTTCGCCCGACCGGCGACGCACTGGCGCAACTGATCGACTCACCCAGGAAGGATCTGCCATGAACGCCAACGACGACCTGATCCGGCTCCTCAAGAAGCTGCGGCTCTCGGGCGTGCTGCAGACCCTCGACCTCCGCATCCGCCAGGCGGTTGACGAGGCCGTCGGCCACGGCGAGTTCCTCTACCGGCTGCTCAGCGACGAGGTCGAGCGCCGAGACGGCAAGCAGCTCGACCAGCGCCTGCGCCGGGCCAGCTTCGAGAGCGACCGTACCCTCGAGGACTTCGACTTCCTCTTCAACCCCGGCGTGCCCCGGACCAAGATCATCGACCTCGCGACCTGCGGCTTCGTCGAGCGCCACGAGAACGTGCTGCTGATCGGCCCGACCGGCACCGGCAAGTCGCACATCGCCCAGGCGCTGGGCCATCGCGCCTGCCGGGCCGGTTACGTCGTGCTCTACGTCGCCGCCCAGGAACTGCTCAAGCAGCTTCGCGCCGCGCGCGCTGACGGCAGCAGTGATCGGCGCCTGCTCCGCTTCACGACCCCGGACTTGCTCATCGTCGACGATCTCGGCCTTCGGGCCCTCGCCGGCGATGAGCCCATTGACCTCTACGAGATCATCCGCCAGCGGTACCAGCACGGCGCGACCATCCTGACGTCGAACCGCGCCATCGAGGAGCTGCCGGCGCTCTTCGGCGACGCCTTGCTGGCAAGCGCCGCGATGGATCGCCTGCTCCACGGCGCGCACGTCGTGACGCTGGACGGCGACTCGTACCGCAATCCGCCGCCGGACCGGACGCGGAAGCCGGCCCGGGCCACGCAGAAGGGAGCTGCGTCGTGAGCCCGCCCATGACGCCCTGGTCGGCGGATCCGAATGGCCGACCCGGGCTCGCCAGGCCGACAACGCCGATCGGCGCGACTTCCTCGGCGCCGATCAGCGGATCCGATTGGCCGACCCGGTCCGGATCCGTTCCGCCGGCCCTTGACATGAGTACCAGGCCATGCTCGACGCCGACCCGACTCTCACCCGCGCCGACCTCGCTCGTCGCCTCGGCATCTCCCGGCCGCTGTTACTCAAGCGCTTCCGCGCTTGACACAGCGGTAGGTGGCTGCACGCCGAGCTAGGTGAGCCGACTCAACCTGTGCGGCGAACCAGCGCTCAGAATCTACGTCGGCCAGCTCGGCCGTTCGCACCACGGGTGCCCCGCCAACGGCACCGACACGAGGCGCGGGCCGTGATCCCGTGGCGGGCGTCGCGGTGCTCATGCCTTGCGAGAGCCGCGCCCTCGGGTCCGAGGGCGACCGCGGGAATGCGACGGCTCCGGTTGGGTCTCCGGTGGCGTGGCACCGTCACCGTCTGGCGGCGTGTCGCTGGACGATGCCTGCGCCTGTGCGGCACGCTTCAAGCTGTCAACCGCCTGATCCACGTTAGCGCGGAGGGGATGCGCCGGGAACTGTTCCACCGCGGCCTCCCATACGGTGATGGCGTCCAATACCTGGCCCGCATTCCACAACGCGCCGCCCAAGTTGAACCACGGGAGCGGTTCGTTGTCGTCAAGCTCGATAGCACGCTCGTAGGCTGCGATGGCGTCACGCCACCGCGCAACGCCGGCTAGAGCAACTCCCAGCTGATGCCACCCCATGCTGTCATCGTGGAGCTTCGCGGCTGCCTCGAGCAGTGGGATGGCCTCCTCATGTCGACCAAGGTGACTCAGAGCGCACCCAAGACAGTAGACGGCGATTTCGCGGTCTAGGTCGTGGGCCTTTCGGTACGCCATCTCTGCCTCGTGCCAATCTCCATCTGCTTGGGCCCAATGGCCGATGCGGTCCCACCACAGCGCTGTCTCCTCCTTGTCGCCCATCAGCGCTACCGCCGCATCTCGGAACTCTGCGTAACCGACATCGCGTGCACCGTCCGGAATGGTCTTCGGTGCCAGTCCTCCGTCCTCCGCATCGGCCATGCGCAAGTGGCACAGGCAAAGCAGGCGCTGACGCAATGCTTCGGGCTCCTCAGCATGCTCGCGAAGATACTGTCGCCAGAACGCGAGCACCTTGCGCGAGACTTCGACGGTCGAGCGCCCGAAGGTTGCAATGATGTTCGCGCACCAAGGCCAGATCCACGGTGCCTCATCAGCAGCGCTCGACAGGTCCATCGCATCGTCAATTCCCCGCGCGACATCGCCGGCGAGGCAGCGATACTTGGCTCGCCATGCCAACACCGCACGACGGTCGACAGCCGACGCGCGCCGGCGAATCAACCCATCCAGGTGCCTGAGTGCGGCGGCGAAGTCGTCTCTTCGCGCTGCTTGATGAGCCAACGCGAGACGAGCCTCCGCCAAGTCAGGATCAAGCCGCAGGGCCTGTTCATAGGCCGCAATGGCTCCGACATGATCCCCTGTGTGCTCAAGCTCTGTCCCGAGATTCTTGTAGCAATGCGCCGCCACGTCCCTATAACCGGGATCTTGCGGGTGGTCCAGCACGGCCCGGTACGCCGCGATGGCGTCATCGCTGCGACCAAGCACACTCAGGCAATTGGCCCTGTTGTACTTGAGGCCAGCCAAAGGCGGTCCGCTGAGCTCGATAAGAGCATCAAGGTCAGCAAGTGCGGCGCCGAGACGGGACACGTCCCCCTTTCGTGAATTCATAGCGAGGTTGATCTCGGCCATGTGGGCGGAAAGCATTCGTCCTCGCTGGTGTCCAAGCGCTGCCTGAAATTGTACATAGAGAGAGGAGATCGCGCGATCATGGCCCCCGGTGTAGAGGCTCTCGAGAAGGCGATAGGCATCCTCGATATCAGGGGGCACCTTGATGGTGGGCGGCGCTTCGGCGATGAGTCGCGTAAGCGCCTCTGGTGTCGCGGCTGCCCAACTTAGTCGCGCATCGCGGTCAGAGCGGTGCGACGCTAGCAGTCTAGCGCGCAGGTTGTGCTGAAAATCGGTATCAAACTCTTGAGGCCCAAAACGGACGCTGATGGTCGCCTGACGCTTCCATTTCGCGTGACGAGGGCTCCGCTCGTACTCGCGGTAGACGTCCTCGGCACGACGCACTAGAAGTCGCCGAGACGGAGCATGATACCCAACGTAACAGGAGTCGGGATTGCCGAGGAGATAGTGAAGGTTGGAAAGGGGGACCTTAACGGCAACGACACCGCGCTTATCCGCCTCTTCGCTCGTGCCCTTGAGTTGGATGTGTGCGCGGCAGTTCGTCACCTGTGTGCCGTCGAGTGCCTCGATCTGGACGTCGCTGCCATAGTCGCGACGGTCGCCCTTCCACTGTACGATGAAACAACCAATCTGCCTGATCGCCGTGACGAGAGCCAGCTCGGCCTCATCGTCGAGAGCATGAGTGGGGCCGCGCTGAGGCAGGCGCCCATCGATAGATGGCGTCGGACTCGCGGGACGCTTGCGCTTGGCTCCGCGACTTGTCTTGCCCTTTTTCGTCCTGGCCATGCGTCACCTTAACATCGTGCCCACGCCACTCGTCGAGGTTGGGTGGGGCCAGCCGTTCCGTGCGTGAAGTCGAGCATGAAGATGCATGCTTGGCGACGGCGGCTGGAGCAAAGGTCCGCACGCACGGTGCTCAGCGATCGAGCGCCGAGAGTGGACTCGTAGCGCGACGCTTGCGCCGGAGCAATCCTCGCCACGCAGGAGCATGCGGACAGGACGGTTTGGGGCGAAGGACAGGGGGGCGACCATGCCCGCGTAGGCAACGTACGGCAGCGAGGCAGCAGCCCGTGCTTCGTCCGGCCCTCGGTCTTGCGGCTGCGACGCGAACAGGCCGCGCTCCTCGCGCGCATGAGCGAGACGCGCACCAAGGTGGACCGGCTGGTCCAGGCGATCGCGGAGGGAGGCGCCGGCTTCCAGTCGATCCGGGCCAAGCTGACCTTGGAGGAGCGCAACCTGGGCTTGCTCGACCACGACCTGACGCGGGTGAAGACCGAGATCGACCGCGCGGTCGGCGACCCGATCGACCCGGCCCGCCTGCGCCACGTGCTCCAGGACTTCGACGTGCTGTTCGCGGTGGCGAACGCGGCCGAGCGCGAGGAGCTGTTCAGGCTCCTCGTGAAGCGCATCGTCTTCCGGGGCCCGGAGGCCGAGGTAACGATGGAGCTTTTCGCGGGCCCGAGATGTGGTGACCTCCCAGGGGGAGGTTCGGAATGTCGAGCGTCCTGGCTCCGGAGGAGGGTTTCGAACCCCCGACCCGGCGGTTAACAGCCGCCTGCTCTACCACTGAGCTACTCCGGAAGGAGTCCCAGAGGACCTGGGAAGGCGTTTGTGCCAAACGGCGGGCCGGGCGTCAAGGTGCGTGGCGAACGATGTCGCGGCGTTGGGCGGCGGCCTTCGACGACGCGCGAGCGCGAGGGCCGCGATGCGCGGGAAGGCGGCCTTCGACGACGGGCGAGCCCGACGCGCGCGAAGAGCGGCGACGGGGCGGCGGGTCAGTCGTCGCCGACGACGCGGAGGCGGATGCGGCGGTCGCCGGGCGAGGAGGCGACGGGCAGGGCCGCGGCGTGCTGCGGGCGAGGCGCGGCGGGGGCGTCGGCGGCGGGCGACCGTAGCGAGGCGGGGCGCGCGGACCAGGCGGCGGCGACGGCGCGGTCGAGCAGGTGCGACGGACGCACGTTGCCGAGCGCGGCGGCCATGATGGAGCGGACGTTGGGGTTGTCGGCCTCGAGCTGGTCGAGCAGGCGGGTCATCGCGTCGCGGCGCAGGCCGTCCTGCGAGCCGCACAGGTTGCACGGGATGATCGGGAAGGCCTGCGTCGCCGCGTACGCCGCGATGTCGCGCTCGGCGCTGCCGATGAGCGGCCGGATGACGTCGAAGCGATCGTCGTCGGTGCGGTAGCGCGCCGGCATCGCCTGCAGCTTGCCGCCGTGGAAGAGGTTCAGGAGGAACGTCTCGAGCGAGTCGTCGCGGTGGTGGCCGAGCGCGATCTTGTTGCAGCCGAGCCGCTCCGCCGCCGTGTAGAGGATGCCGCGGCGCAGGCGCGAGCAGAGCGAGCAGTAGGTCTGCGTCGCGTCGAGGTGCGAGGTGACGACCGTGTAGGTGTCCTCGCGCAGGATCTCGAACGGCCAGCCGCTCGCCTCGAGCCAGCGCTGGAGGCCGGCGCCGTCGTAGCCGGGCTGGACCTGGTCGAGGTGCACCGCGACCAGCGAGACGGCGAACGGCAGCCGCGGCACGAGCTGGGTCAGGAGCTGGAACAGCGTGTAGCTGTCCTTGCCGCCCGACATCGCCACCATGATGCGATCGCCCTCGGCGAGCAGCTCGTGATCGACGCAGGTCTGCCGCAGCTCGCGGTGGAGCTTCTTCTCGAGACGGCGCGCCTCGTCGAGCATGGGACCAGCGTATCGCACGCCCGCCCTCCGCCAGCAACCGAGGACGCGCCCCCGGATCAGGGCGAGGTCGCGGTGCGCCGCAGGTGATCGCGGAAGTCTCGCATCGCCTGCGTCTGGGTCGGCCGGTCGAGGAACGAGCACAGGAGCTCGAGGTCGAGGTCGGGCAGGAAGGTGCTCCGCCGTGACTCGCGGTAGCTCAACCCGTCGAGCACGTGGACGGTCACGCGACCATCTCGCCAGAACCAGACCTCTGGAATCCGCAGCCGCCGGTAGATCGCGAGCTTGTCGATGCTCCCGCTCGTCCAGATCACCTCGATCACGAGATCGGGCCGCTCGCCACTCTGGTCGGCGCCGAAGATGTAGCACTCGTCGGGCTCCGCGCCGGCCTCTTCGAGCGACGCCTTCAACGTCCAGCTCCGGTACGCAGACAGCTCGATGTCGCGCTCGAGCGCGTAGATGTCGACCAGGCGCCCGATGTACGTCGCCGTCCGTTCGTGGCCCTTCGATGGCGTCATCAGCTCCAGCGCTCCTGCGAGGTACGCCATCCTCGGCACCGACGCCTCACCTCGCAACGCGAGCTGGACCTCGTAGTGCGCCCACGGCACGTTGTACATGACGAGCCGCTGGTCGGCGGTCGCCACGTACTCTCCGGCAGGGACGACGGAAGGCGAGACCATGCGCCGAGCGTAGCACCCGCGCGGGGCTACTCGACGATGACCTTGTCGGAGGCGGAGCGGCCGAAGGTCTCGGGCGCGTACATCTCCTCGGCCTTGGTCGGCGGGACGACGAAGGTGCCGGGCGTGGTCGCCCGCGCGACGTAGGTGTACTCGTGCACGCCCTCCCACAGGAGCGACGTGAACGCCTCGACCCGCTCGTCGCGCAGGTTCTGGTGCTCGTACCAGGTCTGCGACCACCACCAGTACGGCGACTTCTGCGCCGACGGGGCCTGCGGGATGGGCCCGGTCACCGCCAGCGCCGGGTTCATCGCCTCGAGCCCCGCCGGCAGCGGATCGACCAGCGCCACGTGGTAGCGGCGGTTCTCCGCCACCATCGCCAGCCGCACCCGCACCTTCGCCCCCGCCTTGATCTTCCAGGTTCCGTCCGGAAGCCGGACGACATCGCCGGGGTCGTCGACGGCCTCGTAGCGGCGCGACACCGCGAAGCCGTCGTCGGCCGCCGCCAGCGACAGCGACGCCGGCGCGTAGGTCATCCCGATCCGGTAGTAGAGCCGCCCGGCGCCGTCCTTCGCGATGACGAGATCGGTCGGGCCCTTGGCCGCCTTGTCGGCGACGGTCTGCATCGGCACGGCGATCTGGAACCGCTCCGTCGTGCGGCCCTTGAAGGCGTGGTCGCCGGCGTAGCCGTCGCCGAGCCACACCTTCGCGACGAAGTCGGGCGTCGCCTTCTCGTACTCGTGGAAGTAGAGGTCGAGCGCCTGCAGCACGAAGACGTTGTCCTGCGTGTTGTCCCACCGGCCGGCGGTCCGGTGGGCGAGCAGCCCGGCGACGACCTTCGGGATCAGGTCGTGCGTCTTCTGCTCGGCGATCAGCGACTCGAGGATGATGCCGTCGACGCGCCGGTCCGACGCCAGCAGGAGGTAGCCGCCGTCGTCGTACGACGTCGTGAAGTTCGCCTGCCCGGCGGTCTCGACCGCGTGGTTCTCGATCGCCCGCAGGAGCGCCTTGCGATCGGCGGCGGCCGACGGCTGCGCCGCCAGCACGCCGAGCAGCCAGCCGGCGGTCTCCATCGACAGCTTGTCGGCGCCGCCGGCCTCGCGGATGAGCCGCTGCGCCGCCGCGATGTCGCGGTCGCCCGCCAGCATGCGCGTGTAGAGCGCGTAGCTGGTGATCGCGCGCCGGATCTCCGGGCCGTACCAGGCCGGGTAGCGGTGCTCGATGTCCTTCAGGTAGGCGAGCGCGCTCGCCAGCGGCGCCGCCTCGACGGGGAAGCCCTTCGCCTTCACGCGGAGCATCGCGTTGGTCACGTGCACGGTCAGGAACGGCCACGAGTCGAAGCCGCGCTCCCAGAAGGCGAAGCCGCCGTCGTCGTTCTGCATCGCGTAGAGCCGCTCGAGATCGTCGGCGACGCGCGCCTCGAGCGCCGACGGCGACGGCAGATCCTTGGCCTTGAAGGCGGTGAGCACGTCGCGCAGGGCCGCGATCGCCGCGATCCGCGACGCCCGCTGCTCGGCGCACTCGAACGGGTACGTCACCAGGTAGAGGAAGGCGTCGGTCAGGGCCTGGAGCTGCGTCGACGACGTCTCGACGTCGAGCTCGCCGAACGAGGTGACGACCTTGCCGGGCAGCGCGACCGGCTGGTGGATCGCGCCGCTGTCGAGCTGGCCGTACGTCGCGAACGCCTCCGTCGTCGCCGGCGTCCACACCGGCAGCGCGACCTCGGCGGCGTCGCCGCCCGCCGACGACGAGGCGACGATCTGGAAGCGCGCGGTGCCGGCGAGCTCGGCCGCCGCCGGGAAGCGCACCTCGACGCGGTCGTTGGCCGGCACCGTCACCTTGCGGCCGCCGCCGTCGGTGAGCGACGCGTTGGTCGCCCGCACGCCGACGGTGACGTCGAGCGCGGCGTCGGTCTGGTTCTGCACCACGACCGGGAGCTGGAACGTGTCGCCGAAGTTGAGGAAGCGTGGCGGCGACGGCCGCACCATCACCGGCAGCCGCGCCGTCATCGCGCTCTCGCCCTTGCCGAACTCCTTGTCGCCGGCGACCGCGATCGCGATCAGCCGGTAGCGCGTGAGGTTGTCGGGCACCGTCAGCTCGACGGAGGCCTTGCCGTCGCCGCCCGAGCGCACCGACGGCGCGAACGCCGCCAGCGGGTTGAAGTTCGTACGCACCGCGATCGCCGGCCCGCCGGCGCCGCCGTGGCTGGCGTCGGCCACGTCGGCGAGGCCGTCGGCGTCCTTGTCGGGACTGGGCTTCTTCGGCATCGGCATGCCCGGCGGCGCCGGCGGCGGCGGCGGCGCCTCGGTCATCGGCAAGCCCGCCTCGGCCTCCTCGGGCGCGATCGCGGCGGTGAACACCATGTTCTTCGTCGTGTCGCCGGTCGCGGTGACGACCGCGCTGTCGGGCCGCGCCAGGTGCACGAACCCGCGCAGGTGGTGATCGCTCGCGCCCGCCTCCCGCTGCTGGTAGAAGAGCTCGACCGGATCGGGGAACTTGT
The DNA here is from genome assembly GCA_035546475.1 of Kofleriaceae bacterium. Classification (GTDB taxonomy): domain Bacteria; phylum Myxococcota_A; class Polyangia; order Haliangiales; family Haliangiaceae; genus UBA2376. The sequence goes on along the minus strand of DASZXE010000468.1, from coordinate 3,874 downwards.
AGCCGGTCAGCGAGAGCACCGCCTCGTCGACGGCCAGCACCGCGATCTCGGCGCCCTCCACCGGCTTGCCGCTGGCGTCCTTCACCCGGACGTCGAGGCGCGTCCTCTCGCCGGGCGCGACCTTGGCCGCCGCCGGCGCGATCTCGACGGAGAGCGTGCGCCGGCGCGGCGGGATCGACAGGTCGATCGTGCCGACCGCGTAGGCCGGCCGCTTCGGCAGGGACGCATCCGGCTTGCCGTCGGCGCCGACGCGCGGCGCGGCGCCGACGAGGTCGACCTGCACCTCGAGGTTCGGCGTGTAGCCGTCCATGATCGGCACCTTCACCGTCTGGGTCGGGCCGGTCATCGTGAAGCGCGAGCTCGACACCACGCCCGAGCGCCGGGTCGAGAGCACGCCCTCGGCCGGGTAGAACGGCGCCTGGATCAGCAGCTCGGCGGTGTCGCCGGGCGCGAACTCCTTCGCGCTCGGGATGATCGTCACCGCCTCCTGCGAGACCTCGCGCGCCGGCGGCGTCTCGCCGCCCGACACCCAGACCGTCAGCTCGGTGCGGTTCGCGCGGCCCTGCTCGTCGGTGACGAGCGCGGTGATCCGGTACTGGCCGCCCTCCTTCGTCGCGAAGCTGCACGGCAGCGCGTCGGTGCCGGAGGTGAGCGCGCAGTCCTGCGGGTCGGCCTCGACCTCGCTGTACTTGCCGTGGCTGTACTCGTAGTCGAGCCGCGCCGCGTGGATCGCGATCGGCCGGCCCGCGACCGCCTTGCCGTCGAGGTCGACCGCGAGCGCGTCGAGGTCGATCGGCTTGCCCTTGTCGACGAACGGCCGCGCGGTCTTCAGCCCGACGTAGACCGCCGCCGGGTGCACGAGCAGCTCCGTCGACGCCGCCCAGCCCTGGCGGTTGACGTCGGTCACCGTCGCGTTCGCCGTCACCGACATCGGCCCCGGCGGGTTGACGCCGAGGAAGTCGAGGTGCAGCACGTGCGCGCCGGTGGCGTCGGTCTTCGCCGTGTGCGACCAGGTCTGCGGCGGCTTGTAGTCGCTGCCGTCGTCCCACCAGTTCCGGCCCCAGCCCCACCACGGCACCCACACGCCGAAGACGTAGTCGTCGCGGTTCGGCGGCGTGAAGGTGGTCGGCGTCGCGGTGAGCGCCCAGCTCACCTCCGCGTCCTGCAGCCCGCCGCCGGCGAAGTAGCTGGCGTTGACGGTGACGTCGGCGGAGCCGCCGATCATCTGCGGGCCCTGGCTCGCCTGCACGCTCACCTCGTACTCGGGCCGGCGGAACTCCTGGATCTGGAAGCCGTGCCACGCGCTGCCCGACAGGTGGCCGACCGACTCGAGCTGCACCGAGGCCTCGCCGAGGTTCGGCGTCTTCGGCAGCGTGAACGCGAGGTCGAAGCCGCCGAGCGCCGACAGCGGCGCGGTCCCCTCGAAGAGCTGGTTGCCGAGCGGATCGACGACCTTGTAGTGCACGCCGGTGACCGCGCCGGCGATGCCCGCCAGGTCGCCGCCCTTCTTGCCCTCGTGCACGCGGATCCAGCCCTTGACGTGGACGTCCTCGCCGGGCTTGTACATCTGCCGGTCGTCGGTGACGTACCAGGCGAGCGAGTCGTCGGCGGTGCGGCGCGCCCACTGGCCCTCGCCGCCGTAGATGCTGCTGTCGTCGGGGATGAAGGCGACGTCGTCGCCGCTCCGGGCGACGAGCAGGTTGGCGCCGGGCCGCGCGGCGGCGAGCGGCAGCTTCGTGGTGCCGTCGGCGGCGGTGGTGCCGGTGACGCCGTACGGGCGCAGCTCGAGCTTCGCGCCCGCCACCGGGGCGCCGTCCGCCAGGCGGTTCACCCAGGCGTAGAGGTCGTCGGCGTCGACGGCGGCGTCGACCGACAGGCGCGTCGACTGCACCCAGGTGACGAGCCGCGGCGGATCGTACGACTCCGTCCACGGCGACGGCTCGACGACGGCGATCGCGTGGCCGAGGCCGTTCGCCGCCAGCGCGGGGGCGAGGTCGATGTGGGTCTCGACGAGCTGCTCGCGCGGGCCGTCGACCTTCTGCACGGTGTCGACGACGCGCGTGCCGGGCAGCGACGGCTTCACGCGCTCCCACTGGTGCTGCAGGTAGTTCGTGTACGCCTCCCAGTCGGACGGCGAGACCTTGTAGAGCTGCACCTTCACGCCGTCGTAGTTGCTGCTGAAGACGTCGAGCGTCGGCTTCTTGCCGGCGGGGTCGAGGGCGACCAGGCCGTTCGGGCCGTAGAAGTTCGGGTACGACGCGCCGACCTTGAACGTGTAGGTCGCGTCCTTGCCGAGGGTCTGGCCGAACGTGTCGACGACGCCGCCGGAGACGCGGAGCTGGTACGTCGTCATCGCCTGGGTCGGGCCGTTCAGGTTGACGTACTGGCCCGAGACCGAGACGCGCGCGTCGAGCGCGGGCGTGACGGTGACCTGGCCGTCGTCCCACCGGTCCTCGTCGAGCGGGTTGTTGAACTGCAGGCGGAACGGCTCGCCGGGGCGGCACTCGCCCCAGCCGCACTCGGCGTCGACGATCTTCAAGGGCGCGTAGGTCTCGAACGAGAACGACTGCGCGTCCTTCGTCGGGTTCGGCCCCTCGGCCGACGGCGTGGCGGGCCCGACGGTGACCGCCACCGACGTCTCGGTCGGGAACGCGTCGGTGGCGCGGAACGCGAGCCAGCGGCCGTCCTGCTGGTTCGCCTTCGCGCTCGCGACCAGGCCGGCGACGGTGTCGTGCTTCGCGACCTCGTCGGCGGTGAGCAGGCGGACCGGGTACTCCTTGCCGGCGGCGCGCACGTGGATCGTCGCCAGCACCGCCTCCGGATCGATCTTCTGATCGAAGAGGATGAACATCGGCGTGTCGAGGTGCTGCGGCGAGCCCTCCGGCCAGCTCACCTGCACGCGCGGCGACGGCGTGGTGAACGAGAACGTCTTGCCGGCGGCGAGCGCGTCGCCGGCGGCGTCACGGGTGCCGGCGGGGACCTCGACCGTGTACGTCGTCGCCTGCGGGAAGCGGACGTCGGGATCGAACGTGATCGTGCGGGTGCCGAGCCAGCGCCAGTGACCCGGCGGCGTCGGCGTCAGCTTCACCGGCGTCGTCGCGGACGCGTCGTCCTGCGACGTCACGGCGATCATCGGCTGCGAGAAGGTGACCTGCAGGCTGGGCGCGACCGGCACGTCGCCCTCGGGCGCCCAGCGCAGGACGGTCAGGTCCTTCGAGCCGGCGGCGGGCGGCGGGCCGGAGCCGACCGGCGGCGGGAACGCGCCCTTGATCGTCGCGCCGGTGCGCGGCGGCGGCGTCGAGCGATCGCGCAGCGCGAACGCGGTGGTGTCGCCGGCGTCGGCCTCGAGCGCCGGCACGCGGGCGAGGATCGCGGCGAGGTCGGCGTCGGACACCGGCGTCGCCTTCGCGAGCGCGGAATGATCGACGGCGCTCGGCCCCTGGCGGCCGTCCGACAGCCGCATGGTGAGACCGGGGTTGGTGTCGGTGAGCTGGAGCGGGGGTCGGCCTCCGGTCGGGCCACCGCCGCCGGCCGGGTGAACCGGCCCTGCCTTGCTGCCGCACGCGAGGGACAGGAACTGGGCCAGCGTGACCAGGGCCACGCCACGGAACGCGGTGCTGCGCTTCACTGGATCTCCAACGTCTGCCCGACGCGTCGGGTCTGCCTCGGGCCTGCCTCGGGTTTGGCCCCGGTCGGGCCCCGGTCGGGCCCGGCCACCGTCGCGCGACGCCCAGGGACGGTCAAGGCGGCGGGGTCGGCCGCGTTCCACCGCGACCGAAGGCCGCGCCGGCGCCTCGTCGCGGCGATCACCGCGGATTCCGTGCCGACCCTACACGGGCGTGCAGGCCAGCCGATATCCAGGGAGCAATGGCCC
>DASZXE010000467.1:0-2383 GCA_035546475.1 Kofleriaceae bacterium | reverse complement strand
CGAAGCCGACGCGCGCGATGGTCGCCTGCTTCGCGAGCCGGAGCTCGGGTGTCGCCGGCCGGGCGGGCGGGCGCCGCCGCGGCGGCTCGAGCAGGCGCAGCTCGATGCTCTGCTCGAGCCGGTCGCCCGGCTTGAGCGGCGAGGGCGCGCCGAGGGCGAGCGGGGTTCCGTAGGTCTTGAAGGAGCCGTCCGTCCAGTTGCGCTGGTCCTCGAGCTCGAACTCGTCACCGCTGAAGCGGAGCTCGACGCGCGCGCCGCTGGCGCCGGTGACGGTCAGGGTGCTGAACGGGCCTGCGGCCGGCGCGAACGTCGCGCCCGCGACGACCTGCGGCAGCACCCGGTCCGGCAGCCGAATCGCCTCGGCCCCGTCGAGGACCAGCGTCGCCCCCGCGAGCTCCGCGGGCGGATGGTGGAGGCAGAAGCCGATCCGGTTGTACGCGAAGGCGGACGAAGCGACCGCGGTCGAGCCGAGGCGGACGACCCCGTCCTCGGTCCCGCGGATCTCGAGCTCGGCGTCGAGGTGGATCGGGTCGGCGCGATAGAGGCAGCGGGCCCGCAGGCGGAAGCCGCCGTCCTGCCGCTCGACGGCGCGCGCGAGGACCTGCGGCTCGACGGTGCCCCACGCCGGGTCGCGGACGGCGAAGTAGGCGCGGCGAAGGAGCTCGACGCCCGCCGCCCGGATCGATCTCGTCTCGAGCTCGCGGAGATCGACCCGCAGCGGGCCGGCGACCACCTCATCCTGTAACATGGCTCGCCATCATACAGGTCCCTCTCGTACTGCTCGACGACGACTCCACCGGCGCCCAGGCTGCGACGTCGGTCCCGATCGTGCTGAGACCCTCTCCGGCCGCCCTGCGCGAGGCGACCGGAAGGCGCGCGGCCTACCTCGTCACGAACTCGCGCGCGCTTTGTCCGCCGGACGCGGCAGCGGTCACCCGGGAGGCGGCCGAGGCAGTACTCGCTCAGGCGCCGGCGGCCCGGCTCGTGCTCCGCGGCGACAGCACCCTGCGCGCGCACTTCGTCGAGGAGCACGACGCCGTCTGCCGCGCCCGCGGGTGGGAGGGCGCGCCGGCGGTGCTCGTGCCGGCCCTGCCCGCGGCCGGGCGCGTGACGCGCGACGGCATCCACTACCTGCTCGCTGACGGTGCCGCGGTCCCGATCGGCGAGACGGAGTTCGCGCGGGATCCCGGCCTCGGCTACCGCCCGTCTCACCTGCTCGAGTGGGCAGAGAGCAGGAGCGCGGGGCGCTTTCGCGCCGCCGACGGCGCCGTCGTCGGCCTCGACGTCGTGCGCGGGCCGGCCGCCGCTCGCGAGATCGCGGCTGCGATCGACGCCGTTGCCCGCGGCCCGCGTCCGGGAGTCGTCGCGCTCGACGCGGAGACGGACGACGACATCCGCGCGCTCGTCTCCGGCCTCGAGGCGGCGTTCGCGAACGAGACGAGGTTCGTGCTGCGCTGCAGCCCTGCACCCGCAGCCGCGCTTGCGCGTGCCACGGCGCGGGCGACGATCGAGGTCCCCGGCGCGTCGCGCGTGCTCGTCCTCTGCGGCTCGTTCGTCGAGCAGACGACGCGGCAGCTCGCCCTCCTCGTCGCCGACAACCCCGGGACACTGGTCGAGATCGACCTCGCCTCCGCCGCGGCAGACTCGGCGGCCGAGGGGCGGCGTACGGCGGCACGGGCGCGCCAGCTCGTTCGCGAGCGGTCGCTCGCCGTCGTCGCCACACCGCGCGTGCACCGGCACGGCCACGCCGGCCGCGACGCCGGCGACCGGCTCACCGAGGTTCTTCAGGCAGTCGCCGCGGAGCTCGCGGGAGAGGTCGACCTGCTGATCCTCAAGGGCGGCGCCACGTCGGCGGCGATCGTCTCGGATGGGCTGCGTGCCGACCTGGCCGACGTCGTCGGCCCCGTCGGGCACGGCGCCTCACTCTGGTCGGTGCCGGCCGGGGCCGGCGCGCTGCCGGTCGTCGTCGCCCCCGGAAACGTCGGCGCGGACGGCGCGCTCGTCGACCTCGTCGCACGCGCGCGGGGCGTCGCCGCATGCTGATCTCGTTCGCGGAGGCGCTGGCGGGAGGGCCGGTCGGTGCGTTCACCTGCTACGACCTCGAAGAGGCGGAAGGCGTCCTGGCCGCTGCGGAGCGGGCCGAGCGCCCGGTCGTACTGCTCGTCGGCTCGGCCCAGTTCGGCGGCGCGAACGGCAGGCGCTTCGCTGCCGCGCTGTCGGCGTACGCCGGCCGTCACCCGGCGCGGGCCTGCCTGCAGCTCGACCACGTGCGCGACCTCGACGAGATCGCGGCCGCGTTCGACCTCGGCTTCGGAGCAGCGATGGCCGACGGCTCGCACCTGGCGCTCGACGAGAACATCGCGTTCGTCGCCGCCGCGGTCGA
>DASZXE010000466.1:0-16587 GCA_035546475.1 Kofleriaceae bacterium | reverse complement strand
ATGAAGTCGTCGGGTCTCCGCTGCTGTCGAGCAGCGGCCCCATTGAAGCACGTTGCGGCGATCGCCGCTCGCCGGCGCGCCGACGTGTCTCCGCTGCTGTCGAGCAGCGGCCCCATTGAAGCGGTTCTACGTGCGTGTCGCTGAGGTGAGGTTTAAAGTCTCCGCTGCTGTCGAGCAGCGGCCCCATTGAAGGGTGTAGTCGCTCCACTTGATGACGTTCACGTCGGGCGGTCTCCGCTGCTGTCGAGCAGCGGCCCCATTGAAGGACGTGCTCGGGCACGTTGTCGTTCATGGTGACCTCGGGTCTCCGCTGCTGTCGAGCAGCGGCCCCATTGAAGGGCCAGCATCGCGAGGGCCAGCTCGTAGGCCGCTTCGACGTCTCCGCTGCTGTCGAGCAGCGGCCCCATTGAAGGCACCGCGACGAACGCGAGGCCGTCGAGGCGTACGAGGGTCTCCGCTGCTGTCGAGCAGCGGCCCCATTGAAGGCCCGGCCCCGACGAGGCCGGCGGCCCGACGGACGCACGTCTCCGCTGCTGTCGAGCAGCGGCCCCATTGAAGGGACGAGATCACGCTCGTCGAGACCTTCATCAGCCGTAGTCTCCGCTGCTGTCGAGCAGCGGCCCCATTGAAGGTAGCGACAGCGCGATCGCGCGGAGGTTGTGCTCGATCGTCTCCGCTGCTGTCGAGCAGCGGCCCCATTGAAGCCGCTTGATCTGCACCAGCTCGCCGCGCTCGACCTCGCGTCTCCGCTGCTGTCGAGCAGCGGCCCCATTGAAGCGAGAAGCCCGCCGCCATCAGCGATGCCACGAGATGTCTCCGCTGCTGTCGAGCAGCGGCCCCATTGAAGTACCCGCAGGGCCGTGATCGTGCTGCTCATCGCCGTCAGGTCTCCGCTGCTGTCGAGCAGCGGCCCCATTGAAGTACGAGCACCGGCGCCGCCCAGGCGCTCACGCTCGCCGAGTCTCCGCTGCTGTCGAGCAGCGGCCCCATTGAAGTCGCGCGGGTGTGCTCGAGGCTGACCCGGTCGCGCGCAAGTCTCCGCTGCTGTCGAGCCGCGGCCCCATTGAAGTCGCGCCTCGAGCTGCACGACGCGATCGAACTGGTCGTCTCCGCTGCTGTCGAGCAGCGGCCCCATTGAAGTTTCTCCATGCTGTCCTGTCCCGTCCCGCGCGCGTCCGCGTCTCCGCTGCTGTCGAGCAGCGGCCCCATTGAAGCCACATCGAGGCCCCGTCGGTCGCCCGCGCTGCATCGGGTCTCCGCTGCTGTCGAGCAGCGGCCCCATTGAACCATCCGGGGCGGGCTGGCGGGGTCGGTCGGCGAGGAGGTCTCCGCTGCTGGCGAGCCGCGGCCCGTTGGAGCGCGATGAGCGGTCGTTTCGAGGACGCCGACGGTCTGTCTCCGGCGGAATGGAAGGCCGGAGCTTCCACGAGGAATACCGCGACGTGCACGAGCGGGACGGCGACGCGCCGACCGCGATGGTGGCGACCCGCGAACAGGAAGGGTGCGCGTCGGTGGGATCGCCGTCATGCTCCGACTCGTGGCCGCGGCGTGCGGCAAGGCGGGTCCGGAGAGTGCACCGGCGCGCAACCAAGGAGCCGCCGACATGACGACCTCCAGCTCCGGCGGCGCCGACCGCTTTGACGAGCCGCCCGGCAAGCAGTGTTCGTCCGCCGCGTCGAGCGCGGGCAGCGGCAATGCCGCCCCGCTGCGCTCGCAGCGGGTCTATGTCGGGACCTTCGACGGCGAGGGCAAGCTGCCGAGGGTGGCGAGCTACGCCGACCTCGCCAGCCAGGACGGCAATCGGGTCCGCCTGACCGGCACGGACGGCGAGCGCGATGTCCGCATGCGGCAGGCCCCGCCGCCGGTCTACCTCGGCCACGTCGCGATCACGCTCGCGGACGGCACCGCGGTCGGCTTCCTGACCCCGTGGAGCCAGGACGGGCCGCGCCCGCAGGCCGAGATCGACGAGCTCGCCGGCAAGAAGGTCGAGGTCGTCGGCAACATCTTCCTGCGCGGCGTGCCCCATCCCGAGGGCGGCGCCGCGCCGATGTCGCCCACGATCGTCGACGTCAAGGCGCTGCGCCTCGCCCGCTGATCGCGACCGGCGCCGTCACAGGCCGTGGGCGAACAAGGCGGGCGAGGCGCCGCCGGCTGACCGCGATCGGCGCCGTCACAGCCCGTGGGCGAACAAGGAGGGCGGGCGAGGCGCGGCCCGCTGGCCGCCGAAGCCGTCGGCGCCGGCGGCCGTCGGCGAACAAGGTGGGCGGGCGAGGCGCGGCGCCCTGGCCGCCGAAGCCGTCGGCACCCGCGCCGGCGGAGAACAAGGAGGGGCGCACGCGCGTTGGTCGGGCGTGTCCAGACGATCGTCGATCGTGCTCGCGGTCGCGGCGGTGGCGCTCGGTGCCGCGTGTCTCGCGTACGGTGCGACGGGGCTGCCGCTGCGCGGGCCGATCCGTGGGCACGTCGGCGATGTCGCGGCGGCGGCGCTCGTGTACGCGCTGCTCGGCGTGGCTGCGCCCGGGCGCCGATGGCTGCGAGGCGCGATCGCGGCGGCGATCTGCGTCGCCGTCGAGCTCGGCCAGCGCCGCGCGGCGCCGTCGAGCGGCGCGGTGGACACGCTCGTCCTCGGCACGCGCTTCGATCCGTGGGACCTGGTGGCCTACGCGGTCGGGCTCGCGCTCGCGTGCGCGTGGGACGTGCGCGCGTCGGCGCGTGCGCTCGGCCGAGGGCGGCCGCTGGTGGAACGGTCCGTTCGACCCGGGGCCGCGCGACCGACGGCAGCCGCGCGCGCCGGCGAGCGGACTCGCGAGCGCCTGTAACGTCGGGGCGGGTTCGGATCTCTCATCGGACGTGCCCCCGTCGCAGTTCGTTCATGCCCCGGTGCCCGTCCCTCCCGTGACTGCCTTCGCGGAGCTCGCCGACGACGGCGAGGACGGCGACGACGGGGAGCGGCCGCCGGCGACGCGGCCGCCGTTCGACCACGCGCGCGCCGAGCGGGCGGTGCGCGAGCTGTTGCTCGCGATGGGGGAAGATCCGGCGCGCGAGGGGCTGCGCGACACGCCGGCGCGGGTCGCCCGCGCCTTCGCCGAGCTCACCGGCGGCCTCCACGACGATCCGGCGCGTCACCTCGCCCGCGTGTTCGGCGAGGGCACCGACGACCTCGTCGTCGTGCGCGACATCGAGCTGTGGTCGCTCTGCGAGCATCACCTGCTGCCGTTCACCGGCCGCGCGCACATCGCGTATCGGCCGTCGCACGGCAAGGTCGTCGGCCTGTCGAAGCTGGCCCGCACCGTCGAGGTGCTGGCGCGCCGGCCGCAGGTGCAGGAGCGGCTCACGCGCGAGATCGCCGACGCGGTCGAGCGTCACCTCGACGCCGCCGCGGTCGGCGTGCAGCTCGAGAGCGAGCACCTCTGCATGCAGGCGCGCGGCGTCCGCCAGCGCGCCGCGACGATGACGACGCTCGCGTGGCGCGGCCTCTGGCGCAGCGAGAACCAGCAGCGCGCCGAGGTGGCGGCGCTCCTGCGCGGCGGCCGCTGACCGCCTTTGGGCGCGCCGCCTCGCACGGCGGCGCCGTCGCTGCGCGGCGCGGGCACCGACGTCGCGCCCGCGGGCGTCGACCGGGGGCAGCGATCGGGGGGCCGAGGTTCCGGATGTGGGGGTCGGCTCGACGGTGCGCGAGCGTGGCGAGCGGCGTAGCCGGTGGAGTTTGCTTGCGCACGGTCGTGTGCACACGCGGTGCGGCGGGTGGCACGAAAGTCGCTTTGGCGACGGGCATGCCCCGCCACCACGCCCCCGCGAACTCCCCCGCGAATCCCTCCCTTCGCTACCTCGCGGCGTCCGACTTCGACCTCGTCGTCGGAGGCGCCGGGAGACCAGACGTCCTCCACGCCGACCACTATCTGCCCGGTGGTGGCGCGGATCAGGTCTCGATCAAGACGGCGCCGCCGATCTCGACGCACGCCGCCGACGGACCTGGCTTCACCTGGGGCAACGCCGCTGCCCCCGATCCGACGGCCGTGCACGGTGACGTGCCCGGCGGGGGTCACCTGACCGAGGGCTCGTGGGAAGGCACGCTCGGCGGCGCCTGGGACCATGCAGGCACGCCGGCGGCGTCCGACGGGCTGCACGACGTCCAGATGTTCGACGCGCACGCGCGGCCGGCTGACAGCGCGATGACGGACGACGTCGGCCAGGTCGACCTGCACGACATCATGCCGTACGAGGCGACGCAGCTCCCGACCGATGCCGGACCCGTCGACGTGCAGGACACCGGCGACGGCGGGCACTGCCACGGCGGCGATGGCCAGGGCCATCACGACGGTGGCGGCGGCGGTCACCACTGCGGCGACGGCGGCGGCGATGGCGGCGGGGCCGGCGGCGGGGCCGGCGACGCGGGCCTGCACCACTGCCACGACGGCGGCGGCGCGGGCGACGGCACCGGGCACGGCGATGGCAGCGGTGCGGGCGATGGTCACGTCGAGGTCGCGACGACCGCGGGCAGCTACGGCTACAACGGCGATCCGCTGTCGTGGAGCCACAGCGTCACCGATCATCCGACCGCGACCACCGCGACGCCGGCCACGCCGGTCGACGTCCACGGCCGGCCCGACGCCGCGCCCGACGTGAACACGATGCACCCGGGCGAGGTGTCCTCACAGCCGCAGGGCTCGACGGAGGTCGCCGGGCTGCTCGACTGGGCGTTCAGCGCCAACGGGCCGATCGCGGGCGCGGTCGGCGCTGCCACCGCGCACGACCTGTGGGGCTACCTCGAGCAGCAGGGCGGCAACCTCCTGCACCGCTGATCGGCACCACCGCGCGGCTGGCGAACGCGCGGGCGTTGGCGCTAGAATCGGCTCGGAGGGCCACCTCGGGTGGCCATGCGTCGTGCCCGGCCGCCAAGCTCCACGCCACGCCTCTCGCCCCGGCTCCGCTGCCGTGTCCATCGACACGCGCGGGCCGGCGCCGGCCGTTGTCGACGAGGAATGCAGCGGCGTGTCCGCGGCGGTGGCGGTCGGCGCGACGGGGAAGCGCCACGCTGGCGGGACCGAGAGGGCGGACCGGGCGGAGCGCGCGGGCAGGCGCGTGCCCGCCGCCGCGTCTGCCGGCGCGACGGGGAAGCACCACGCCGGCGGGACCGAGAGGCCTGACCGGGCGGAGCGCACGGCCAGGCGCGTGTCCGCCGCCGTCCTCTGCGGCGTCCTGCTCGCGGCGGCGGGGGCGACGCAGGTCGCGACCCTCCGCGCCGCGCACGCGCAGGTCGAGGACGATCTCCGCGAGGGCGACACCTTCTTCGAGGAAGGCAACTTCCGCCGCGCGGCCGCCGCGTACGACAACGCCATCCGCAAGTACCCGCAGCAGGTGCCCGCCGGCGCGTACGGCAAGCGCGCCGCGATCTACATCATCCAGAAGGACTACCAGCACGGCCTCCTGTTCGTGAACCAGATCGCCAAGAAGGCCCACCCCGAGGCGCCGGAGATCCTCGAGCAGGAAGCCCTCATGCGCTGGCAGCTCGGCGACAAGCCGGAGGCGATCGACCTCGCCGAGCGGGTCGTCGTGCGCAACCCGAGGTCGTTCCTCGCCCAGGGGCTCATCGGCGAGTACTCGGCCAGCCGCGACCCGCGCCGCACGATCACCGCGTACGAGGCGTACCTCGACGCGCGCCCCGCCGAGCTCGAGGGCAACGACGTGCTGCCGCGCGTCCACCTCGGCTTCGCCTACCTCGCGCGCGCCCGCCAGTCGCTGCAGGACGGCAACGACGCCGACGCCACCGCCGACTACGAGCGCGCCGCCTCGCAGCTCGAGCTCGTCGAGCGCAAGTTCGGCAAGCGCGCCAACGCCGCGGTCAACGCCGACAACGGCCTGTGCGCCGCCTACACCGGCCTCGGCCGCTTCGACCGCGCGATCGCCGTCTGCGAGCGCGTCACCGCCGATCCGCGCAAGGTCGACGCCACCGGCTCCGTCTGGTTCAACCTCGGCGTCGCCTACCTCAACAAGCGCCAGCCGGCGAAGGCGCGCGCCGCCGCCGGCGAGTTCCTCAAGCTCCGCAAGACCGAGGCGCGCGGCACGATCCTGATCGGCGACGCCTACTTCCAGGAGCAGGACTGGCCGGCCGCGCTCGAGGCCTACCTCAAGGCCGAGTCGCAGCTCAAGGCCGCGCAGCAGGGCGAGCAGGTCGACCTGTCGATCAAGCTCGGCAAGACGTATCGCCGCCTGCCGGCGCCGGCCAGCGGCCCCAACACGAACCTCGTCCTCGCGATCGAGAAGCTCGAGCACGGCGCCGCCGCCAACCCGTCGAGCCTCGAGCTCGCCGGCGAGCTCGGCAGCGCGTACCTCGCCAACCGCCAGGACGCGAAGGCGCTCACCGTCGCCGACCGCCTGATCGGCAGCAAGGAGTTCGCCACCGCCTCCGACGAGCACCGCACGACGTTGCTCTCGATCGCGGGCAAGGCCTCCTACAACCAGGGCAAGCTGGCCGCCGCGCGCGAGCGCTTCGAGGCGGCGGTCGCCATCCGCCCGAAGGACGTCGCGCTCCGCCGCGCGCTCGTCGAGACGATCAACGGCCAGGCGTGGGCCGCGTTCGACGGCGGCGACACCCGCGCCGCGCAGACGCTGCTCGAGGAGGCCCAGGCGGTCGATCCGGACGCGCCGTCGACGTCGCTCAACCTCGCCGTCCTCGCGATCGAGCGCGGCGACTGCGACGGCGCCCAGCACCAGCTCGCCAGGCTGTCGGGCCAGCGCGGCTACACGCTCGTCTACGAGCGGCTGCTCGCGCGCACGTACCTGTGCGCGAAGAAGCCGGACCTCGCCCAGGCCGCCGCCCACTACGCGCTCGCCGACAAGGAGGCGCAGAAGAACCAGGCGAACCTGCTGTCGGCGGAGATCTACACGGAGTGGGCGCCGCTCATCGCGCCGACGGATCTCGACGACGCGGTCGAGAAGCTGCTCGCCGCCGTCCAGCTCTCGGCGCAGTCGACGGAGGTCGGCCCCGCGGCGCGCCGCAACCTCGCCTTGCTGCTCTTCCGCCGGGGCTGGCGCCTGCTCAAGACCGGCCGCTCCGCCGACGCCGAGGCCGACTTCGATCGCGCGCTGCGCGAGCCGCAGCTCCTCGAGGGCACCGAGGAGGCGGCGTTCAACTTCAGCCACGCGCTGGCGCTCCTCGACAAGGGCGACACCGCCGGCGCCGGCAAGATCTTCAAGATGCTGGCCGGGCAGGGCGGCGCGTCGGCGTACCTGGCGCCGCAGTACGCGAAGGTCGGCACCGCCTTCTTCGAGGCGTACGCCGACTACCGCTCGCAGAACGGGCTCGCCCGCCAGAAGGCCGCCGCCGAGTTCGTCGGCCTCCAGCGCGACGCCACCGGCCCGTTCGCGCTCAAGGTCCGCGACCTCATCGCCAGCTCGTTCGAGCTGGTCGCCTACGACTACTGGAAGGCGGGCAAGGCCGCGCAGGCCGACAAGGCGTTGACCCAGGCGTACGCCTACGCCGACGACGAGATCCGCCGCCGCCTCACGCTCGACCGCGCGGTGATGAAGCTGTCGAAGGACCAGCTCGCGACGCTCGAGGCGATGGGCAACACGCCGCCCGAGGCGCTCGTCAGCCTCGGCATCCTCTACGAGCAGCTCGGCCGGCCCAAGGACGCGTACGACGCCTGGCAGCGCGCCCGCGCGAAGGGCGTCGCGGCCAAGGACCTCCAGAAGTGGATCGACGCGAAGAAGCGGATCTACGGCTACTGAGACCACGCCCTCGCACCATGCGCGCCGCCTACCTCTTCCCCACCGTCGCCATCGTGGCCGCCGCCGCGGGCCTGGCCGTGCGCGCCGGCGAGAGCCAGCCGGCGCCGGCCGGCAAGCTCGTCGTCGGCATCTACGCGCCGACCGTCGAGTTCGCGACGTCGCAGGCGCGCCTCCAGTACGCGCAGGGCCTCGCCAAGGCGATCAGCGCGGCGACCGGCCTCGAGACCGAGGCGCGCTCGTTCGCCGCGTTCGGCCAGCTCAAGAGCGCCGGCGTCGACTTCGCGATCGTCGACGGCCAGTGCTACGCGGGCAGCCTCGGCTGGCCGCTGCTCGCCACCGCCGAGATCGACGGCGCGACCAGCCGGCCGTGGGCGCTGTTCTCGGGTCTCGGGGGCGCCGGCGGCACGATGCAGGAGCTGAAAGGCAAGAAGCTCGCGTTCGTGCAGACCGGCTGCAACGACGCCGGCTTCATCGACAACGCGATGCTCGAGTCGGAGGTCGACCCGTCGTTCTTCGCGGCGCGCGTCGGCAAGCCGGACCTGCTCGGCGCGGTCGCCGAGGTCGCGACCTACCACTCGTCGCAGGCGGTCTTCGCGCCGGTCGGCAGCCAGAAGGGGCTGGCGAAGGTGTTCGACACCGGCAGCGTGCCGAACCCGGCGTTCGTGCAGGTCAACGCGAAGGTGCCCGCCGACGTCGTCGCCAAGGTCGGCGCGGCGGTGACCGGCTACGGCGGCGGCGGCGCGATCGCCGGCTGGGCGGCGCCACAGCGCGCGCTCTACCAGGCGCTCGCCGGCCGCTTCGGCCGGGTGGTGAAGGAGGGCATCTTCGCGTTCCCGGAGCCGGTGCGCTTCGACGCGACCGACGTGCTGATCGAGCCGGCGTCGCTCGGCCACACCGCGGTCACCAGCGTGAAGCAGCACTTCGAGCGCCCGCCGGAGCGGATGGAATGACCACGACCGCCGAGGCGACCGGCACCGGCGGCGAGCTGCGCGAACCTGCGAGCCTCTCCTGGCGGATCGAGGAGGAGGACGGGCGCGTGCGGGTCACGCTCGCCGGCGAGATCGACGAGCACGCCGACTTCACGCCGCTGCGCGGGCGGCTGCGCGGCGTGGTCGAGCTGGAGCTGGGCGGCGTCCGCCGCATCAACTCGTGCGGCGTGCGCGAGTGGGTCAACTTCGTGCGCGACCTGCCCGAGGCGCGCGAGCTGTACTTCCGCGCCTGCTCGACGGCGTTCGTGACCCAGCTCAACATGATCTACAACTTCCGCGGCCCGGCCCGGATCCTGTCGTTCCACGCGCCGTACGTCTGCGACGTGTGCGGCCACGACGAGGATCTGCTGGTCGAGGTCGGCCCCGACGGCACCGCCGAGCTGCCGTCGCCGACCTGCTCGCGCTGCGGCGACGTGATGCAGTTCGACGATCTGCCCGAGCGCTACCTCTCGTTCCTCCACGAGGGCTGAGCCGTGGCGGAGTCGGCCGGCGGCCTGTTCGAGCAGATCCAGCGCCTGGTCGACGGCCACGTCGACGCGGCGGTGCTCGTCGACGGCGAGCGCCGCGTCCTCCACTACAACCTCGCGTACGAGGCGCTCACCGGCCGGTCGGGCCGCGAGCTGGCGGCGCGGGTCGCGGCCGGCGCGCGCTGCCACCAGCTCTTCGCCCTCGACGTCTGCGAGCAGGCCTGCGTCGGCTGCGGCGCCCACCAGGCCGGCCGCCGCCGGCGCGTCGACGAGGTCGCGGCGGTGCGCGGCGACGGCGAGGCGCTGACGATGATCGTCAACGCGACGCCGATCGATCTGCCCGACGGCCGCCGGGTCGTCCTCGAGAGCTACCGCGACGTCACGAGCGACGTCCGCATCCAGCGCCGGCTCAAGCTGGCGATCGAGCAGGAGCGCACGATCAGCGAGAGCCTCGAGGAGACCGTGCGCGCGCGCACCGCCGAGCTGCGCGCCGCCCAGGCCCAGCTCGTCCACCAGGAGAAGATGTCGTCGCTCGGCCGGATGGTCGCCGGCATCGCGCACGAGCTGAACAACCCGATCAACTTCATCTACGGCAACATCGACTTCCTCGGCCAGTACCTCGAGGACCTCCTGCGGCTGGTCAAGGTGTTCGACGGCGCCCCGCTCGCCGACGACGTCCGCGCCGAGGTCCAGCAGGTGAAGGCGGAGATCGAGCTCGACTTCATGGTCGACGACTGGCGCAAGCTCCTGCGCTCGATCCGCGCCGGCGCCGCCCGCACCGCCGACATCGTCGCCGACCTCAAGAACTTCTCGCGCACCGACAGCCAGGCGCTCGGCGAGGCCGACGTCATCGCCGGCATCGAGACGTCGCTCAACCTCATCGGCCCGCTGCTCAAGAACCGGATCGAGGTGCGCCGCCGCATCGCGCCCGGGCTGCCGCGCGTCGTCTGCAACGCCGGCCACGTCAACCAGGTCTTCATGAACGTCCTCACCAACGCGGCGCAGGCGATCACCGGCGCCGGCTGGATCGAGATCGTCGCCGAGGCGGTCGACGACGGCGCGACCCTGCGGGTGTCGATCACCGACTCGGGCCCGGGCATCGAGCCGGAGCTGATGGCGAAGATCACCGACCCGTTCTTCACGACGAAGGAGGTCGGCGCCGGCACCGGCCTCGGCCTGTGGATCGTCGCCAACATCGTGCGCGCGCACCGCGGCTCGCTGACCTGGCGCAACCGGCCGGGCGCCGGCGCCGAGTTCGTCGTCGATCTGCCGGTCAAGGGCCCGGCGCCCACCGTCGAGCCCCGACCCGCCGAGCCATGACGCGCAGCCGCACCAGCCCGCCGGCCCGCCGCCACCGCCTGCTCGTCGTCGACGACGAGGCGTACAACGTCGACCTCATCCGGCGGACGTTCCACCGGACGTCGCTCGTCTTCCCGGCGGCGAACCGCGGCGAGGCGGAGGCGGTGCTCGCCGCCGAGCCGATCGACCTGGCGCTGGTCGACTACCGGCTCGCGGGGGCGCCCGGCGGGCTCGCCGGCAGCGGGCTCGACCTCGCGCAGATCGTCCGCGCGCGCCGTCCGGCGGCGGCGATCGTGATGGTCACCGGCTTCGCCGACGAGCCGTCGCTGATCGAGGCGCTCGAGCGCGGCGTGATCGACGAGCTGGTCGCCAAGCCGTGGCAGCCGGCGGAGCTGCGCCGGCGCGTCGAGGCGCTGCTCGCGAGGCGCGCGGCGACCTGAGCGTGCTCGCGTCGCGCTTGCGTCGCCCGGGCGGTGAACGCATGCTCACCCCGGGATGTCGCGGCCGACCGACGAAGCACCGGCGGAGTCGATGCTCACGCTCGAGCAGCCGGAGACCAAGGCGGGGCGGGGCGACGGCGGCGCGCCGGTGCCGGGCGCGATCGTCGTGTGGTCGGGCACGGCCCCGGTCTACCTGCCGTTCGCGATCCCCGACGGTGGCATCGCGATCGGCCGGCTCGGCGCCGGCGCCCACCCGCTCGACGACGCGGCCGCGTCGCGCCAGCACACGCGCATCTCGTTCGAAGGTGGTCAGTTCCAGGTCGCCGACCTCGGCAGTCGCAACGGGACGTTCGTCAATGGCAAGCGGGTCGGCGAGCGGACCCCGGTGCGCGACAGCGCGATCGTGCGGCTGGGGACGTCGCTCGTCATGCTCGTGCGCGACGCCCGCCACCACCTGGCGGGGACGATGGAGCAGGGCGACTCGATCCGTGGACCGACGCTCGCCCTGGCGCACGAGCAGGTGCGCGCGGCGGCGCGCGGCCAGGCGCTCCACGTCACCGGCGCGAGCGGCGCAGGCAAGGAGCTGGCCGCCCGGCTGTTCCACACCGCCGGGCCGAACCCGGGCGGGCCGTTCGTCGCGATCAACTGCGCCACGATCCCGAACGGCGTCGCGGAGCGGCTGTTGTTCGGCGCGCGCAAGGGCGCCTTCTCGGGGGCGACCGCCGACGCCGACGGCCACGTCCAGAGCGCGGACGGCGGCACCCTGTTCCTCGACGAGATCGCGGAGCTCGACCTCGAGGTCCAGGCCAAGCTGCTGCGGGTGCTCGAGACGCGCGAGGTGCTGCAGCTCGGCGCGACGCGGCCGCGCAAGGTGGAGCTGCGGGTCTGCTCGGCGACCCACCGCGGCCTGCGCGAGCTGGTCCGCGCCGGCGCCTTCCGCGAGGATCTCTACTTCCGGCTCGGGCGGCCGGAGGTGCCGATCCCGTCCCTGTACGAGCGCCGCGAGGAGATCCCGTTCTTCGTCCACCGGGTGCTCGCGCGGCTGGGGCTGCGCGCGCGGCCGTCGTTCGTGACGGTCTGCATGCGGCGGCGATGGCCGGGCAACGTGCGCGAGCTGCTGGCCGAGGTGGAGTTCGCGGCGCACGCGGCGGCGCGCGCGGGCGCGACCGAGCTCGACGACAGCCACCTGTCGCCGACCGCCGGCATGCCGGTGACGTTGCCGGTGCGCGAGCCGTCGGCCGACGTCGCGCCGGACGGCCGACCCGCGGCCGACGCCCGCGTGGTGCCGGCCCGCCTGCCGAGTCGCGACGAGCTGGTCGCGAGCCTGGTCGCGCAGCAGGGCAATCTGTCGCGCGCCGCGGCGGTGCTCGGCATCCATCGGAGCCAGCTCCGGCGCATGATCGAGCGCCACGCGATCGACCTGCACGCCTACCGGCCCGGCGGCGGCAAGTGAACGCGCGGCGCGCGCGTGTAGAGTAGCGCGATGGGCGCCGACTTCGCTCCGCCGGCCGAGTTCGATGGGTTTCGCGTGGAGTCGGAGCTCGGCCACGGCGCGATGGGGCGCGTCTACCTCGGCCGCGACCTCGCGCTCGATCGGCCGGTCGCCCTCAAGTTCCCGTCGGGCGCCGATCCGGACGCCGCGGTCCGCAAGCGGTTCCTCGTCGAGGCGCGGGCGATCGCGCGCCTGTCGCATCCGAACGTCGTGTCGATCTACCGGATCGGCGAGATCGCCGGGCGGCCCTACCTCGCGTACGAGCACATCACCGGCCGGCCGCTCTCGGAGCTCCGCGAGCCGTTGCGGTGGCCGGCGCTCCTGCACGTCGCGCTCGGCATCGCGCGCGGCCTCGCCGCCGCCCACCAGCGCGGCGTGCTCCACCGCGACATCAAGCCCGCCAACGTGATGCTGTCGGAGGCCGGCGAGATCAAGATCCTCGACTTCGGCATCGCCAAGCTGCGCGAGGCGACGCTCGCCGAGCCGGCGGCGGCCGCCGCCGACTCCGACCCGGCCGACGCGCGCTCGCCGCTCACCCACCACGGCGCGGTGGTCGGCACGCCGCGCTACCTCGCGCCGGAGCTGTGGCGCGGCGGCGAGGCGAGCCCGCGCTCCGACGTCTACTCGCTGGGCCTGCTGTTGCGCGGCCTCTGCCACGCCGGGCGGGCGGGCGCGCTCGAGCCGACCGCCGACACCGAGGCGATGATGCCGCCGCCGCCGCCGCCACCGTCACCGCCGTCGTCGTCGCCGTCGTCGTCGGGCGCCGCCGCGCCGGGGGGCCACGGCGCCGACGTGCCCGCCGCCTTCACGGCCATCATCGATCGCTGCCTGCGCCACCAGCCCGAGGAGCGCTTCGCGAGCGCGACCGAGCTGCGCGACGAGCTCGAGCTCCTGTTGCCGGCGGCGCGCGCGCACGCCGCCGACGCCGCGCCGGCGCCGACACCGCCGATCACCCGCTACACCACCAACGGCAGCATCAACCTCGCGTACCAGGTGTTCGGCAGCGGGCCCATCGATCTCGTGTTCGTGCCCGGCTGGGTCTCGCACCTCGAGGTCGGCTGGGAGGAGCCGTCGTTCGCGCGCTTCCTCTGGCGGCTGGGCTCGTTCGCGCGGGTCATCACCTTCGACAAGCGCGGCACCGGCCTGTCCGACCGCGTGACCGAGCTGCCGTCGGTCGCGGTGCGCATGGAGGACGCGCGCGCGGTGATGGACGCCGCCGGCTCCGAGCGCGCCGTCCTCTTCGGCATCTCCGAGGGCGCCTGCCTGGCGATGGCGCTGGCGGCGACGTATCCGCAGCGGGCGCGCGGGCTCGTCCTCTACGGCGCCGCCGCCAACCCGGCCCGCGACCTCCCGCGCGAGATGGTCGACCTGGCGATGCGGATGATCGACGAGCAGTGGGGCGGCCCGGTCTTCCTCGCGCAGGAGGCCGGCTCGCGCGCCGGCGACGAGGAGTTCGCGCGCTGGTGGGCGCGCTACCTGAAGATGAGCGCGAGCCCGGGCGCCGCGAAGACGCTCCTGCGCGCGAACCTCTCGATCGATGTCGAGTACCTGTTGTCCTCGGTGCACGTGCCGACGCTCGTCCTCCACCGCGAGGGCGACATGCTGATGCCGCTGGCCGCCGCGCAGGCGATGACCGCGCGGCTGGCGGGGGCCCGCCTGGTGGTCGTCCCCGGCGCGGATCATCTGCCGTTCACCGAGGGCGCCGACCAGATCCTCGACGAGATCGAGCGCTTCGTCGCCGGCACGCGCACCGAG
The DNA here is from genome assembly GCA_035546475.1 of Kofleriaceae bacterium. Classification (GTDB taxonomy): domain Bacteria; phylum Myxococcota_A; class Polyangia; order Haliangiales; family Haliangiaceae; genus UBA2376. The sequence goes on along the minus strand of DASZXE010000466.1, from coordinate 2,414 downwards.
CAGCCGGCCCGGCTGCCGTCGATCGCCGCGAGCGTGCTCGCCATCGAGAGCGACGAGCTGACCGGCGTGCGCGGCGCCTGTCAGGAGGCACTCGCCCGCCTCGGCGGCGCCGAGCTGGTCACCGCGGCCGGCCGCCTGGTCGCGACGTTCGAGAGCACCGCCCACGCGGTCGCGTGTGCGCGCGAGCTGCTCGCCCTGGCCGCCACCCGCGGCGTCGCGCTGCGAACGTTCGTCCACGCCGGCGACGTCGATCTCACCGGCGGCAGCGGCGACGGCGGCGGCGCGACGATCGATGCGGCGGCGCGGCTCGCCGAGACCGTGCCGCCCGGCAGCGTGCACGTCAGCCGCGAGGCGCGCGACCTGCTCGCCGACGGCCAGCTCGCGTTCGACGAGTGCGCCGGCTTCTATCGCATCCGCTGATCGACGGCGGCCGGCTCGGCGGTGAGGTACGGGCCGGCGGCGTGCTCGACCAGCAGCCGCAGCGGGATCGAGGCGGCGTCGTCGTCGAGGAGCCGGAGCGCGTCGGCGACCTTCGCGCGCAGCCGGCGGACGACGACCTCGCCCGACGCCGCCGCGACCGCGTTGGGGCGGTGGTGGGCGGCGTCCTGGCCGACCGGCTTGCCGAGCTCGTCGGCGCTGGCGAAGCAGTCGTCGAGGTCGTCGCGGAGCTGGAGGACGTCGCCGAGCAGGCCGCCGAGCCGGGCGAAGCGGAGCTGCTCGTCGTCGCGGCCGCAGGCGATCGCGGCGCCGCCGGCGGCCACCCGGAACAGCGTCGCCGTCTTGCGCGACTGGTACTCCTCGAGCGACGCGATCGTCGGCTCCAGCTCGATCGCCTGGCCGCCGATGATGCCGCGCGCCGAGCCGGTGTGCTCGGCGAGGAGCTGCACCAGCCGCAGCGCCGCCCGGTGATCCTCGGTCGCGCGCCCGAGGACCTCGAACGCCAGCGCGAGCAGCGCGTCGCCGGCGAGGATCGCGCGCGGCTCGCCGTAGTCGACGTGGCAGGTCGGGCGCCCGCGCCGGGTGTCGGCGTCGTCGAACGCCGGCAGATCGTCGTGGACGAGCGACGCGCAGTGGACGAGCTCGACGGCGGCCGCCAGCCGGCCCACCAGGTCGGGGCGCCGGCCGCCGCAGGCGTCGGCGACCAGCACGACCAGCAGCGAGCGCACGCGCTTGCCGCCGGGGACGACGGCGTCCCACATCGCGTGGTGGAGCACGCGCGGCGCCTCGTCGCGCGAGGGCAGGGCGCCCTCGAGCCAGCGCTCCACGTAGGCGCGGGCGGAGGCGACGCGCGCCTCCGGCGAGACCGGGACGGAGTGGACGATCGATTCGGCGAGCATGGGAGCTTCCTTTCCGGGGCGGCGCCTCAGGCGCACAGGCCGAGGACGTGGGCGAGCAAGCGTTCGGACGTCCGCTCGACGAGCGCGCCGGTCTCGTCGACGACATCGGTGGTGTGGGGGAGGCCGAGCGCGCTGGCGCGGGTCGCGGCCCGCGTGGCGGCGGCGCGGGCGACGGCGAGCGCGCGGTGGACCGCCGGGTGGCCGATCAGCCCGGCGCGGGTGAACGAGGACGCGCCGATCCAGCGCAGGAGCGGCGTGGTGCGGCCGGCCGCGTGATCCTCGGCCGCGTTGAGGACGTCGTTGATCATCTGCAGCGCGGTGCCGAGGTCGACGATCAGCGCGGCCAGCTCGTCGTCGAGGTCGTGGCGGCCGGCGAGCGCCGCCAGCGCGACCAGCGGCACCGCCATGCCGAGGAACTTCTCGCCGGTGCGCTCGGCGGCGGCGCCGTCGTCGCGACCGCGCTCGTCGCACTCGCGGGCGGCGAAGGCGGCGAAGCGGGCCATCAGGACCGAGCGCGCCGCGAACACGCGGACCGGGACGCCGGCCCGGGCGAGCAGGTCGAGGTGCGCCGCCAGCGCCGCCTCCATCGCGTAGACCGACGCGCGATCGACCAGCGCCTCCTCGTCGACGAGGTCGTCCTGCAGGCGGACGTAGAGGTAGCCGAGCACGGTCGAGCGACCGACCAGCGCGGTGCGCGGATCGCCGGCGAGGCCGAGGTCGGCGGCGAACGCGTCGACCAGGCGGACGAACGGCGTGCTGCCGCTCCTGACCAGCGCGTCGGACGCGCCGGCGCCGCCGTTCATGCGCGAGATCCGCTCGACCGCGGGCGCGATCCGGCGGGCGATCGCCTCGCACGGCGAGGTGGCGAGCGCGCGCAGATCGGCGACGGCGTCAGGCAGCCAGGAGGTCGGTGCAGCAGGCATGGAGGTCGTCCTGTTCGTCGAGGAGGAGATCGAGGTAGCCCCACGCGACGGCGAGGCGGGTGAAGGTGGCGAGGTCGCGATAGGCGGCGGCCGGCGGCGGTGCGGCGGCCGGCAGCGCGCGGACCTCGGGCAGTCCGAGCGCGCGGCCACCCGC
>DASZXE010000465.1:0-1818 GCA_035546475.1 Kofleriaceae bacterium | reverse complement strand
CGCGAACGTCGGCGGCGCGCGCGCGACGACGTCGGCCTCGATCGCCGAGCCGTCGCGCCACCAGGCGGTGACGTCGCCGTCGGGCGGCGGGCCGGCGCCGCCGGAGCCGGCGTGGGCGAGCAGGCGGTCGGCGAGGGCGTCGGCGCTGGTCTGCCACTTCTTCACCGCGGCGCGCATCGCCTTCTTGCCGGCCGGCAGCACGCCGGTGACCTGCACCGGGCTGACCAGCCCCGGCGCGGGCAGCCGGCGCAGCTCGTAGTGCGCCGTGCGCCAGAGCAGCTCGCCGCCGACGCCGGGGCCGCGCTCGGGCGTCGTCAGCACGAGCGGCGCGTCGTAGACCCAGGCGGCCGACGTCGCGTCGGGGCCGGCCTGCAGGTAGACGAAGTTCGGCGAGCTCTGCAGCGCGGCGCCGCCGAACGCGGCCAGCGCCGGCCGGTCGTCGTAGACGTATGGGAGCATCATGTACCAGTGGTTCTCGACGCCGCGGACCTGCACGCGGCCGGGAGCGAGCGCGCGCATCGCGCCCCGCAGCTCGTCGAGCTCGCGGCGGTGGATGGCGGGGAAGTCGTCCGCCACCCGGACACGCGCGCGCATCGGGCCGAGCACCGGCGCGACCAGCGCGACCAGCGCCACCGTGCCGGCGACCGCGGCGGTGATGGCGGCGGCCTCGAACCAGCGCCGCTCGGCGGTGCGCAGGACCCACTGCAGCAGCTCGACCACCAGCGCGCCGGCGAGCAGCGCCGCGGTGATCTGCAGCGTCCCGAGCACGCGGATCGCCGGGAACAGGTCGTCCTGCGTCTTCAGCGAGCGGCCGACGCCGAGGACGAAGCCGAACGCGACGGTCGCGATCGACAGCCACATCAGGTAGGGCCGCCGGAACCGCGCGCCGACCACGAACGCGGCCGGGATCGCCGCCATGACGACGAGCGACAGCATCGGGCCGCGCCACGCGTCGAACAGGTAGCCGTCGGCGAGCCAGGAGAAGAGGAGCGAGAAGCCGGGGCCGTCCTCGCCCTTGACGCGGGCGGGGAAGCCGCCGAAGCCGGCGTAGTCGACGAGGACCGGCAGCCACGCGGCCGCCGAGCCGACGAGCAGGAGCGCGCCGAGCCCGACCAGGCGCGACGGGGGCGCCCGGCGCGGGCGGCCCTGCACGATCATCGGCAGCGCGGCGGCCGCGAGCGCGCCGCCGAGCGCGACACCGGCCACCGGGTGGCAGAGCCCGACGAAGAGGCCCCAGCCGGCGGCCGGCGCGAGGCCGCGCCCCGTCGACAGCCAGCGGCAGCCGTGGCCGAACGCGAGCGGGAACGCGCACAGCGCCCACGCCTGCGTGTAGAGCCCGACGAGGAAGACGCCGTTGACGCCGCCGCCCCACTTCGACGGCGACGAGCAGAAGGCGAGCGCGATCGCGCCGATCGCGGCGGGCCACGGCGACGCCTCCATCACGCGCAGCCCGCGATAGGCGGCGAGCGGGACCAGCACGAGCGGCACGAACGCGCCGAGCTGGAACCAGAACAGCGGGTGGCCGAAGATCGCGGCGAAGATGCCCGGCACCGCGGCGGGGACGAGCTGGTAGTAGTAGCCGGTCGCGAAGCCGCCGTTCGCCGACGGGTTCCACCAGTCGGTGTCGCCGGCGCGCAGCGCGCGGGCGATGCGGGCGACCTCGGCGAAGTGGAACGTGTTGTCGTCGCCGGCCAGCTCGCCGCGGAAGACCGGCGTGTAGACCACCGCCAGCAGCACCGTCGCGATCGCGATCAGGATGACCGGCGCCAGCTCGAGCCACGGCTCGGCCCAGGCGGGGACGGCGGGCGTGGCCGGCGG
>DASZXE010000464.1:0-1788 GCA_035546475.1 Kofleriaceae bacterium | reverse complement strand
ATCGTGCGGCGGCCACTGCGGCAACATGGCGTGCGGCGCGAGCTGCAGCCACGGCGCCGCGCCGACCTTCGCCGCGGTCCCCGCCGACGCGCGCTGGACCAGCCTGCACGTGACCGGCATGCACTGCGGCGGCTGCGCGCGCCGCATCGAGGGCGCGCTCGCCGGCGTCAGCGGCGTCCTCGACGTCGAGGTCGACCTCGGCAAGGCCGAGGTCCGCGTCGCCACCGCGGCCGGCAGCGAGCTGCAGTCGCGCATCACCGACACGATCGACGGCCTCGGCTACCAGGTCGTCGCCAACTGACGCGCGCGCCCGGCGGCGCGCCGGCGCGGCGGTGCTAACACTGGCGGATGCCGATGGTCCGCGTCGACGGCGCGCTGCTCCACGTCCGCGACGTCGGCGGTGAGCGGGCGCCGGGCGCGGCGCCGGTGGTCGTCCTCCACGGCGGCTGGGGCTACGAGTTCTACCCGTTCGACGACGCGATCGCGGGCATCCCGCGGCGGTTCGTCATCCCCGATCGCACCGGCTACGGGCGCTCGCCGGCGCGCGAGGAGCTGCCGCCCGGCTTCCACGCGGCGTACGCGGCCGAGACGCTCGCGGTGCTCGACGCGATGGGCATCGAGCGCTGCGTCGCGTGGGGCCACAGCGACGGAGCGGTGATCGCGGCGCTGCTCGCGATCCGCGCGCCGGCCCGGTGCGCGGGCGTCATCCTCGAGGCGGTGCACCTCGATCGCGCGAAGCCGCGCTCGCGCGGGTTCTTCACGGCGATGGCGGAGGAGCCGGACCGGCTGGGGCGGAAGGTCGGCGCGCGGCTCGAGGCGGACCACGGGCCGGCGTGGCGGAAGGTCATCCGCGCGGGCGGGCGGGCGTGGCTGCAGATCGCGGCGACGCCCGACGAGGATCTGTATGGCGGGCGCCTGCACGAGCTGGCGGTGCCGGCGCTGGTGCTGCACGGCGCGGACGATCCGCGGACGGAGCCGGGCGAGCTCGACCGCCTGCGCCGCGAGGTGCCGCACGCGCAGGTCGAGCTGATCGCGGGCGGGCAGCACAGCCCGCACAGCGAGAGGGCGACCGCCGCCGAGTGCACGCGGCTCGCGCGGGCGTTCGTCGAGCGGGTCAGCCCCTGGGCTTCGGCTTCGCCGTCGGCTTCGTCGGCTTCGTCTTCGCCGTAGGCTTCTTCGCGGCCGGCTTCGCGCTCGCGGCCGGCTTCTTCGCGGCCGGCTTCGCGTTCGCGGCCGGCTTCGCGTTCGCGGCCGGCTTCGCCTTCGCGGCCGCCTTCGCCTTCGCCGCGTCCTTGGCCGCTTTCGGCGGCAGCGTCGCCACGTGGCGATACGCCCGCGCGATCCACGCCTTCAGGTCGTCGGTCTCGTCCATGAAGCCGTCGGGCAGCATCACCTTGTCGCTACGCGCGCGCCCATCGCCCATCGGGTCGAACAGCCCGGCGCCCTCGAGCGCCAGCGCCTCGGCCCGGTCCGCGTCCGACAGTTGCACCATCACCGACCGCGCGAACAGCCCGGCGAAGATGTTGCCGTTCACCTTCGCCACCATGCCGCCGAACATCGGCTGCGTGAGCACGCCGCGCTCCTTCGGCAAGACGGCCAGGAAGATCGGGTGATGCTCCGGCGGAACCTTGATCCAGGCCATGGCGAGGGCTCACTCGTGCGCCAGGCGCGCCCCCAACCGGACGGCCGGGCGCGCGACGCGGGGGACGGTCAGGACAGGTCGTCTTCGAGGCCGAAGTCGAGCTGGGTCTCGTCGTCGAGCGCGCCGCGGGCGCCGCCCATCGAGGC
>DASZXE010000463.1:0-6725 GCA_035546475.1 Kofleriaceae bacterium | reverse complement strand
CGGGATGGCGAGCAGGTGCTCGAGCCGCACGACCGGCGCGCCGGCCGCCTCGCGCGCGCCCGCCTCGACGCCGATGACCTCGACGACCTGCGCGTTCGGCAGCGCGTAGACCTGGCCGTGGACCTTGAACAGCATCGCCTGGGTCACCGCGGTCGACACCGGCAGCCGCAGCGTGAACGACGTGCCGCGGCCGGGCGTCGACGTCATGCGGATCTCGCCGCCGAGCCGGGCGATCGACTCGCGCACGAGGTCGAGGCCGATGCCGCGGCCGGCCAGCTCGTCCGCCTCGTCGCGGGACGACACGCCGTGATCGAGCAGCTCGTGGATGACGTCGTCGTCGGAGGCGAGCTCGGCCTTCGCCGCGGTCCACCGGCCGGTGGTGACGAACCGCTCGCGCAGCCGGCGCGCGTCGACGCCGCGGCCGTCGTCGGACAGCTCGAGCACGAGCAGGTTGCCGTCCTGCCGCGCGGTGATGCGGATGAGGCCGGTCGCCGACTTGCCGCGCAGCACCCGCTCGGCCGGCGGCTCGATGCCGTGGACGACCGCGTTGCGCAGGAGCTGGATCAGCGGATCGGTGATCCGCTCGGCAACGGTCTTGTCGAACTCGGTGTCGTCGCCGCTGGTCCGCAGCTCGACGTCGATGCCGGCGGCGCGGGCGGCGGCGCGCAGCGCGCGGGCGAGCTGGGTGAACAGCGCCCGCGCGGTCTGCATGCGCACGCGGGTGAGGCCGCCCTGCAGCTCGGCCAGGTTCTTGCGCATCGCCTCCGACTCGTCGAGGAGCGCCGCGGTCGTCTGGCTGAGCTGGGCGGCCACCGTCGCGAACTGCTCCTCGAAGCCGCGCAGGCGGGCCTCGAGCTCGCCGCGCGCCGGATCGGCGGCGCCGCCGCCGGCGATGGCGCCGATCTCGTCGCGCAGCCCCTGGCGCGCGCGGCCGAGGTCGCGGCTGAGCGTGCGCAGGAGCTGGACCCGCCGCTCGATGCGCGTGCAGTCGAACAGCAGCTCGCCGGCCGCCGACATCAGCGTGTCGACCCGCTCCGGCTCGACGCGCAGGAGCGTCCGGGTGTCGTACGTCGAGGCGTCGGCGGAGATGACGCTCGCGGTGCTCGGGCCGTCGTCGATCTCGACGACCACGCCGTCGCTGGTCTGCGTGCGCGGTACGGACACCTCGGGCGCGCCGCTGTCGGGCGCCGGCTTCGATCCATCCTCCGGTCCAGCCTCCGATCCGGCCTCCGATCCGGCCTCCGATCCGGCCTCCGATCCAGCCTCCGGCTCGTCGACGACCGGCAGCGGCGTCGTCCGCCGCAGGCGCGGCGCCTCCGTCCACGGCTCGAGCAGCTCGCCGACCCGCGCCGCGATCGCCGCCGTCTGCTCCGGCTCGGCGAGCCGGTCGACGTACGCGCGCAGGCCGTCGGCGATCTCGACGACCGCGGCGCCGAACGCGCGCGTCCACGGCCGCTGGCCGGCGCGCACCGCGGCGAGCGCGCCCTCGAGCCGGTGGGTGAGGTCGGCGACGCCGTCGACGCCGACGGTGCCGGCCGCGCCCTTGAGCGTGTGCGTGATCCGCATCATCGCGTGCACCGCGTCGGCGCCCGGGTCGGCGCCGCCGGCGCTCTGGGCGAGCGCGGTCACCCGCTCGAGCGCGTCGTGCGCCTCGTCGCGGAACAGCGTGCGCAGCATCTCGAGCTCCGCCGCGTCGAAGTCGAGCGGGAAGTCGTGGCTGCCGTCGCCGCGCCGCCGGGGATCGCCGTCAGCCAACGGCCGCGCCTCCGTCGTCGCGCAGCGCCTGCGCCGCCGCCAGCGCGCGCCGGACCAGCTCGCGCGGATCGACGAGCGGCAGCGGCCGGCCGCGCGCGTCGAGCACGCCGTCGCCCTCGGCCGGGCAGGTCGCCACCTCGTGCACCTGATCGACGCGCAGCGCGGCGACGACCCCGCGGTCCTCGACGATCAGCGCCGGATCGCCCTGGCGCGGCGGCGGCGCGCCGGCGCCCCCCATCAGCGCCGACGGCTCGAGCACCGGCACCAGGTTGCCGCGCAGGTTCACCGCGCCCGCCAGGCCGACCGGCGCGCCGGGGATGACCGTGACCCAGCCGAGCGTGACGACCTCGCGGATCCACCGCAGCTCGGCGGCGTGGCGGCCGCCCCCCGGCGCCCCCAGCGTGAAGACGATCACGTTCTTCAGCTCCCGGTTCATGGCCCTGCCAGCGGTGCCCAGGCGACCGCGTTCGTGTTCTCGCTCTCCGGCGATGTCCACTCCAGGACGAACGAGCCGCCGAGGTTCCTGTAGATCCGATTCGGACCGTTGTTCCCGAACGCCAGGTCGGGCTTGCCGTCGTCGTTGAAGTCGGCGACGGCGACGCCCTGGCTCAGGTCGAGCTCCGACGCCGTCCAGCCGACGGAGAACGTCCCGCCGGTGTTCTTGTACACCCGGTTCGCGGCCGGCATGCACGCACCGCTCGCCGGCAACTGGCAGTGCGCAGCGACGAGATCGAGGTCGCCGTCGCCGTCGAAGTCGAGCCACTCAAGCTGTCCGGTCCGCGCTGTCACCCCCGGGTTCAGGTCGCTCCCCGAGTGGAACACGCGCACGAAGGAACCGCCGGTCTGCTGGAAGATCTGGAGGCCGTAGGAGAACCCGACAGCCAGATCGGCGTCGCTATCGCCGTCGTAGTCACCCCAGCGGACCGACTGCGCTTCCTCGGCCGGCCCCTGCCAGAGACGTGAGTAGATGCCGGTACCGTTGTTGATGTACACCGCCGGGCCGCTGCTCGTCGCGACTGCGAGATCCACATCGCCGTCGTTGTCGATGTCGGCCACGTCGATCCCAAAGACGTCGTCGAACGATGTGTCGACAGCGTCGACCTCTGAGAACGTCCCTGCGGCATTTCGATAGATGCGCACGCCGTGATCGATGGACGCCACGAGGTCGAGATCGCCGTCGTGATCGGTGTCAGCCCACCGCACCGAGTAGGTCAGGGCCGCGTTCGCGGCCGTCCAGATCAACGAGAAGCGACCGTCGCCGTCGTTTCGGTAGATGCGGTTGTGGCTTCGGTCGCCGAAGCCATTGCCCACCGCGAGGTCGTAGTCACCATCGCGATCGAAGTCGGCCCATGCGACGCCCCGCCCCCAGTCCAGCTCGTCCGAAGTCCAAGCGCTCGCATAGAGGCCGCCCTCACCCGGCACATAGAGACGCAGCGGTTCCGCTGCGTTGCCGTTCACCGTACGCGCGTTGGCGGCGAGGAGGCCCCATCGGACCGGGCGAGCGGCGTCCACGTCCCGGGCGTCTGCGTCACCGCCATCAGGGAGGACATCGCCTGGGTAGGGGAACTTGCATCCGAGAAGCAGCACAGGAAGAAGGCGGAGCGCGTGCGCGGGGCGTTGCATGGGTGATGGCCTCGGGTTGGTCCGCGTCGCGCTGCGCCTGATGTCACGCACGGCGGCGACGTCGACCCGGATCATCGGCCTCACTTGGTTCCGGTTGCGTCGGATGAGCGTGTGGTACCATGCTGGACCGCATGTCCACGCTGTACAAGTTCGCCGCGGCGGCCACCTTCGCTCTCTGGCTGGGCTGCGGCGGCGGCGACGACGGAGGTAGCAGCACGGGCCCCGATGCCTCGGTCAACGATGTCGATGCGCCGGGCGCCGACGCTGCGATCCCTCCTGGCTTCACGCGGCTCATCGGCCGGACGTGGTCGCTGCCCGCGGGCCAGGCGGATACCTACGAGTGCGTGCGTGTGACCGTACCGCAGGACATGTACATCACGGCCTTCCACGCGCAGGCGCCGTTCGGCACGCACCACACGGTGCTGTCCGTCCGCGACGGCCAGCCCGGCACGGACGGCGAGTACGACTGCTCGGCCGGGTCGCTCGAGATGAACATGCTCTACGCTTCCGGCGTGGGCACGGACGAGCTCACGCTGCCCGACGGCGTCGGCCTCTACGTCAAGGCCGGCCAGCAGGTGAGCCTCAACCTCCACCTGTTCAACGCGACCGACCAGGATATCCAGGGCGACTCGGCGATCCTCGTCAAGTCGCAGCCGACGCCGCCGCCCACGCTCGCCGAGATGGTGTTCGCGGGGACGTTCCAGATCAGCGTGGCACCCGGCCAGACCAAGACGGTCAACGGCGGCTGTACGCTGCCGTCGGGCGTCAACCAGCAACTCTTCGCACTCTGGCCGCACATGCACCAGTACGCGACCCACCAGAAGGTCGCGCTGGTCCATGGCGCGAACACCAGCACGCTCCTAGACTCGCCCTACAGCTTCTTCGAGCAGAAGTACTACGTGCAGCAGCCCCCGGTCACCGTCGTGGGCGGCGACCGCATCCAGGTCGCCTGCACCTACACCAACACGAGCGACACCACCGTCACCTTCGGCGACTCCTCGACGAAGGAGATGTGCTTCACCGGCATGTACCTCTACCCCGCCCGCGGCGCCGACATCTTCTCCTGCGCCGGCCTCTAGAAACGCCACCGCGAAGGCTGCGACGAGGAGCGCGCGGGCCGGCGGCCAGCGTCCGGCAAGTTCCGGCTCCGCGACGTGCGGCCGTTTGCCTCAGATCGTGTTTTCGCGGTTGAGAATGTCGACCGGGAAGGGACAGTCGATGCCTTCCTTCACGCAACGCTTGCGCACCTTGTTGTCCCCTGTGAACACAAGCGCCACGTTCCCGTGCGCGACTTGATCCTTCGCCAGATGCACGAGCGAAGCGTCGACGGGGCCAAGTTCTGCCAGATCCACCAATGTGAGCAACGACACCGAATACTCCTCAACGCACCACGTTCGGAACGAGTCGCAGAGGAAGGTCCAACACCACTGGACGAATTGCGCGCGTCTTCCCGGGGCTTGCATCTGTCGCGCTCGGCAGATGTGCCGGTGAATCTCGGCAATCACTCCTGTGGTCGTCAGTACCTTGTTTTGCTTCTGTGCGAGAAATCGTTCGAATGCACTTCGATGCGAGTCATTCGTGAGTGTGACCAGGTGGCACCGGCTCGGCCACGGTACGCTGAATGAACTCTGGTATTGAAGCGCGAGGAAGTCAAAGAGTGTGCACGTGTCGACAATACAGTGCACAGGCGCTTCACTCATTCGCTGCCCATTCCCGGAAATGGCGCCGCTGGCAGGTCGTAGCGTTCGCAGAGTTCAAGACGCTTGTCATCCAACCATGATGTGATTTGCACGTCGCGCGTGTGCAAGGCTTCGACGGCCAGCGCCAGTTCCATGAACGTCGGGCCTTGCCCGAACGGTAAGAATTCACGGCTATACATGCGCCAGAACTCGCTGTCTGTGTAATGCGATGGGACTTCCTCGATGTGATTGACCACTCGCTCCGCGACGAGGTTTGGGAACTGCTCCGGCGGAAAGGCCCCGCCCGGCGGTCGCGCATTCGGTGTCTGCATATAGTCGCGTAGGCGGTCCTGCGCACTTCTAATAAACACGTTGTTGGCGACCAGAGCGTCATGCGCAGCGCAAGCGTGTCTTGTTGCCTGTTTCAACAAATCGTCGTGGCCTTCGAGCGCTGATTGGGAGCCTGCGTTGGCCCTCAAGAAGTCATGGAAGATTGGCCGAGACGATGGCGAAACATAACTCTCCAGTGAATGGAGGTACTCAGTTTGGCGATTGTAAAATCTCCATGAGAGGTTCGCGCGGCTGAGGAAAACGAGTTCACGTCCAAGTGCTTCGAGAAGTACATTGATTGCCTCGTAGATCCACGACTGAACACGCAACGAGCGGTGCCCGGTGCCTCTTCCCTTGCCGACCATGGAGACAACCTTACACTAGGACGTCCCAGGGTGATCGTAGGGGCCTGCTCGCCGTTCGCGTTTCGGTGCTGCCGCGGCTGTTTGGCTTCGTGCGTCGCCGGGGTGGAAGAATCCGTTGTGGTTCCGCCTCGGTGGGCGGGGACAGCGGGCGAGCCGGCGGCGTGTCGCGCGGCGTCGCAGGTCCCCGGCGAGTCCCAGCCGGTCGCACGCGAAATGTCGCGAACGATCGGCGATCGGCCGGCATTCGAGGGGCGCAGGGATGGAAGATCTGGAGGACGTGCGCCTCGAGCAGCTCACCGCCGAGATGGCGTGGATCCGCGGGCTCGCGCGCGTGCTGGTGCAGGACGCGAGCGTCGCCGACGACGTCGCGCAGGAGGCGTGGCTCGCCGCCGCCGGCAAGGTGCCGGACGACCGGCCGCTGCGCCCGTGGCTGTCGAGGGTGGTCACCAACGTCGTCCGCATGCGGCTGCGATCGTCGCGGCGGCGCGAGGCCCGCGAGGCCGCCGCGCCGCAGGCCGATCCGTCGCCGGCGGCCGACGAGCTGGTCGATCGCCTCGAGCTGCAGCGCGCGGTCGTCGACGAGGTGCTGGCGCTGCACGAGCCCTACCGCTCGACGGTGCTCTTGCACTTCTTCGAGGGGCTCTCGAGCGCGGAGCTCGCGCGGCGGCTCGGCGTGCCGGATGGCACCGTGCGCCGGCGGCTGAAGGTCGCGGTCGACGTGCTGCGCGAGCGCCTGCGCGAGCGCCACCGCCACCGCGGCGGGCTCCTGGCGCTGGCGCCGCTCCTCGGCGCACGCCCTCCGGTCGCCTCCGCCCTGCTCACCGCAGGAGAGCTCGCGATGAAGAAGATCCTGATCGTGGCGGCCGCGCTCGTGCTCGTGCTCGGTTCGGTCTGGCTCTGGCGAGGACGGGGGGGTCGCTCGCCGGCGGGAGGGCCGGCGCCGGCCGCCGCCACCGCGGGCGGCGCGGCTGTC
>DASZXE010000462.1:0-4435 GCA_035546475.1 Kofleriaceae bacterium | reverse complement strand
GTCTTCAGAACGTGCCGCGCACGCCGAGCGCGGGAAGGAACGGCAGCCTCGTCGTCGCCGCCCGCTGCCCCGGCGAGCGCAGCGAGCGATCGACCATGACGCTGGGACGCCGGGACGCCGGGAGGGGGCTCGCCCCTGGTGCGGGGTCTGTCTTCAGAACGTGCCGCGCACGCCGAGGGCGGGAAGGAACGGCAGCATCGTCGTGGCTGCCCTATGCCCCAGCGAGCGCAGCGAGCGATCAACAATGGCGCTGGGACGTGCGGGGGCTCGCCCCTGGTGCCGGGTCTGTCTTCAGAACGTGCCGCGCACGCCGAGGGCCGGCAGGAACGGCAGCATCGTCGTGGCTGCCCTCTGCGTGAAGTCGTAGTTGTAGCTGTAGCCGAGCACCTGGGCGTGCGCGTAGACGTTCTGGACGTCGAGGTACGCCGACAGCTCCCAGGTCTTGAACTTCCACCGGTGGTCGACGCGGACGTCGAGCTGGTGGCCGTCCTCGATCCGGTCGGAGTTCACCGGCCCGTAGAGCGGGATGAACGCGTTCGCGTCCGACAGGTAGACCGAGCCGACGACCGGCGTCAGCGGCTGCCCCGTGATGTACTGCCAGCGTCCGCCCAGCTCCCACCGGCCCAGCTTCCAGCTCCCGACCGCGATGACGTTGTGGGTCTGGTCGTAGTCGAACAGCCGGCGCGGCATCCCCGGCCCGTCGACGCGGTCCGAGCGCGAGTAGCTGTAGCTCAGCCACCCGAAGAACCGGTCGGTGTGCGCCTTGATCAGGTACTCGGCGCCGTACGAGCGGCCGGTGCCGCGGTTGACGTACTGGTTGCCCGGGTCCGTCATCGCGAGCAGCGGGTCACTGACCAGCAGGTCCTTGCGCGCCGTGTAGAAGACCGAGCCCGACGCGGTCAGCTCGTCCGACATCCGCGCCTCCGCGCCGACGACGTACTGGTCCGCGACCTCGGGATCGATGTTGGTCGGCAGGCTCTCGGCCTGCTCGAAGCCGCGGTTGTAGCGGCCCGCCGCCAGCCGCAGGGTGACGTCGCGGCCCGCCTCCTGCGTGAGCTGCAGGCGCGGCACGATCCGCGTCTGGCCGATGTGATCGTAGTAGTCGACCCGCCCGCCGGCGGTGATCGTCGTGCCCTTGCGCGGCTTCCAGTCGACCGACGCGTACGCGCCCGCGAGGTCGTTGTGGTTCTCGGTGTCGACGATCACCAGCGGCAGCGTCGAGAAGTTGCCGGGCGGCGGCTGCCCCTCCTGCGGCTGCTGGGGGAACTTGATCGACAGCGTGCGCGGGTTCCACCGGCCGCTGGCGCCGAACCGCAGGCGGAGCTGCTTGTTCAGCTCGAGCGTGAGGTCGTCGCGCGCCTCGATGGCGTCCTGGCTGGCGCGCAGGTAGCGGTCGTCGCCGATCTCGACGCGGAAGCTGCTGATGCCGGCCGACAGCACGAGCCGGTTCGAGCGGTGCGCGCTCGCCCGTAGCCACTGGCCGATCAGGCGCGTGAAGCTGGTCTCGTTCTCGAAGCGTGTCAGTGTCGGCTCGTTCGGATTGACCTCGTGGTTGATGAGCGACAGCAGGTCCCAGCTCGTGAACGCGAACATGGACAGCTTGTCGCCGTCGTGCGGGCGCCAGTCGAGGCGGAGCTGACCGTCGTAGTACTGCGGCGCGGTCGTGAAGTTGACCGTGTCGGGCACGACCGCCGGCAGGATGAAGTCGATGAGCGAGCGCCGGCCGGCGGCGGTGAGCGTCAGCTTCTTCGACTTCGTCAGCGGCGCCTGCACGAAGCCGGCGACGTTGATGAACGACACCTCGGCGAAGCCGGTGGTGTCGGGCACCGCGCCGTTGCGGGTGACGACGTTGATGACGCCGCCGGTCGAGTTGCCCTGCTCGGCGCCGAAGCCGCCGGGCAGGTACTCGATGTTCTCGATCAGCTCCGACGGCAGCACGCTCTGCAGGCCGAAGAAGTGGTAGAGGACCGGCACCTCGATGCCGTCGATCGTGATCTTCGAGTCCTCGGGCGCGGAGCCGCGAATGACCAGGAGGCCGGGGCCCGAGCCGGCGCCGAACGCGTTGCCGATGCCGGGCAGGCTGCGCACCGCGGTGAGCGCGTCGCCGCGGCTGCCGGGGATGCGGTTGATCTGCTCGCGCGGCAGGTCCTGGCGGCCCGGGGCCGGCGGCACCGGCGCCTCGTCCTTGATCTCGACCGTCTCGCTGGCGGCGCCCGGCTTGAAGACGAACAGCACCTTCTCGGTCAGGCCGCCGGCGGGGACGTCGGCGGTGTCGGTGGCGGCGTCGTAGCCGGGCGCGGTCACCGTGACGTCGACGGTGCCGACCGGCAGCTCGAGCAGGTAGTTGCCGTTGGCGTCGGTGACGACCGGCGCGGCGCCGGGCGCCGACACGGTGGCGCCGGCGACGGGCAGGAGCGAGTTGCCGTCGAGGACATAGCCACGCACCGGATCGGCCGAGGCGGCGGCCGCAGACAGGACGACGAACGCGGCCGCGGCGGCCCCCAAGGCCGCGCTGGGTCGGTACTGCATCGGGCACCAGTGTGGCGGCTGCCACACCCACGTCAAGGCGCGCGGACGGCCGGTGTGATCCGTGCGGTGCGACGCGAAGCCGCCGGTTGTGGTCGCAGCCGGCGCAGCCGGCCGGTTACAATCGAGGCAATGGGACGTGCCCGGGTGGTCAAGCTCGTGCTGTCGGTCGTGATGGTCGTCGCCGGCCTCGGCGCCGGCGGCTGCAAGGGCAAGCCGGGCCGCAAGGCGCCGATCGTCGACCAGTCGCAGGAGCAGGCGCTGATCGCGCGGCGCGACGCGCTCCTGCGCAACCGCCAGGACCTCGAGGCCGAGAAGGACAAGCTCGCCGCCGAGCGCCAGAAGGTCGTGTCGGAGGGTGGCGACACCGCCGAGCTCGATCGCAAGGCCCTGGACCTGAAGACGCGCGAGGACGCGCTGTCGGGCGAGGAGTCGCAGATCGTCGGCCAGCTCCTCGACGAGCGGCAGGCGCTGCTCAACGCCGTGCAGTCGGGCAACGACGCCAGCGCGCGGGCGACGTTCCGCGAGGAGGCGGCGGCGTCGCGCGAGAAGGCGGTCGCGACCCGCGAGGACAAGGTGGCGGCACGCGAGGCGGCGATCGCGTTGCGCGAGAAGCAGCTCGCCGAGCGCGAGCGCGAGACCTGCGGCGCCGCGCCGCCGCCGACGACGATCATCCAGACCGTCGACGCGAAGGGCTCGAAGTACGCGAAGAAGGACGTCGAGCCGCTCCTGACCAAGACGCGGTCGGTGATGGGCAGCCGCGGCATCCTCGCCGGCGACCTGCCGGCGCCGGTCCGCGACCTCGAGAAGGAGGCGACCGACGCGATGGCGGACGCCGACTTCGGGCGCGCGTACCTCGCGGCGCAGCAGCTCTGGAGGACGGTGTCGACGCTGGCGATCGACCGGCCGTTCATCCAGGCCAAGAGCGCGCGGCTCTCGGCGCTCGTGAAGTCGAAGAGGCTCGAGGCCGCGCTGCAGCAGCAGGTCGACGGCTGGTTCTCCGACGCGACCAGCCAGTTCGTCGACGGCGACTACAAGGGCGCCAACAGGAAGCTGAACCAGATCTGGGCCGCGCTGCAGTAGCGCTCTGCCCGTGCCCGTGCCCGCTGTGGCGCTCAGGGCGGCGTGACGGTGCCCGACGCGTCCGCCGGCACGTCGGCGGCGAGCGCGGTGCCGGCGATGACCGCGCCGCCGAGGACCACCGCGGTGAAGCCGGCGACCGCCCACCAGCGGCGGTACCAGTGCGGGCCGCGCGGCGCGCCGCGGACCACCGCCGCCGACGTCGCGCCGGTCGCGCTGACCGCGGTGTCGACCGCCTCGAAGCGCGCGAGGTCGGCGTCGATCGACGTCGTCTGCTCGAAGTCGATGTCGACGAAGCGGACGAAGTCGCGCGCGTCCGGGTGGGTGACGCGCAGCGCGTGGGGGCCGACCGCCAGCGTCACCGGCGTCATCGGCGTGCGGCCGACCCGCTGGCCGTCGACGTAGACGACCGCGCCGTCGATCGGCGCCGTCACCTGCAGCGTGCCGACGTCGCGCGCCGGATCGACGAGGCGGATCACCGCGGCGCGCACCTCGGTCGGGCTGCCGCCGAGCGGCGCCTGGGTGCGGCGCACCTCCTGGCCGGTGCCGGCGTCGAGCAGCTCGAGGTAGACGACCTGCACGTCGCCGAGGCCGCCGACCTCGCCGGCGACCACCATCGACGCGCCGACCAGCTTGCCGAGCTCGGTCAGGCAGGCGGCGTCGCCGTCGCACGCGCGCAGGGCCGGCTGCTTCGCGGCCTTGATGCGCGCGGTGACGTCGGCCGGCGCGATCACGGTGAGCCCCGCCTTCGCGAGCTCGGCGGCGAGCGCGGCCTCGAGCTTGCCCGCGCGCGGCGCGGCGGTGTCGCCGGTCAGCGACGCGAGCGGGA
>DASZXE010000461.1:0-2307 GCA_035546475.1 Kofleriaceae bacterium | reverse complement strand
GCCGCCGCCGCAGCCACCGCCACCGACGCCGATGCCGACGAGCCGAGCATCGAGCTCACCGCCGAGCTGCCCGACGGGAAGGACGCCGACATCGACGTCGAGCTGAGCGCGCGCCTCGCCCGCGGCACCAGCAAGCCGAACGAGCCGCCGCCGGAGCTGCCGCTCGCGATGCCGGTCGGCGACGATCCGCCGGCGCCGCGCCGCCAGCTCGCCGCGGGGTCGAGCCCGTCGATCGATCGCATCCAGCTCGCGCTGCGCGGCGACCGCGACGACCGCATGGCGATCATGCGCGACCGCAACCGCACGGCGCAGATCTACGTGCTGCGCAACCCCGGCCTCACGTTCGACGAGGTCTGCGCGATCGCGCGCATGCCGTCGGTCGCGCCCGACGTGCTCGTGCAGCTCGCCGAGCGCCGCGAGTGGGGCCACCGGCCCGAGGTCGCGATGGCGCTCGTCCGCAACCCGGCGACGCCGGTGCCGGTCGCCATCAAGCTCGTCGACTTCGTGTCGCTCACCGACCTGCGGCTCCTCGCCAAGGACGCGCGCACCCGCGAGCCGGTCCAGCGCGCCGCCCGCCGCAAGCTGCTCTGCTGAGCCCGCACGGCCCGGGCGGCGGCGCGGTCGTGTAGCCTGGACAGCAGCCCATGCGTTTGCCGTACGTGGACCGCATCGCCCGGCTGCTACCGGTGCGGGTCGTCATCCACACGCACCGCGACGACGCGCCGGTGCTGGCGGCGGGCGTCGCGCTGTTCCTGCTGCTCGGGCTCCTGCCGACGATGGCGGCGGTCGTCTCCGTCTACGCGCTCGTCGCCGACCCGTCGCAGATCCCCGGCCACCTGCGCGGCCTCGAGCGGGTCGTCCCCGAGGCGGTCTTCTCGCTGATCGTCGACCAGCTCCAGCGCGCGACGCGGCGGTCGGGCAACGAGCTCGGCCTCACGCTGGCCGGCGGCGTGGTGCTCGCGCTCTACTCGACGCGCGCGTCGGCGGACGCGATCCTCACCGGCATCGAGCACGTCGACGGCTCGCCGCCGCGGTGGCGCGGCTGGCGGCGCTTCCTGCTCACGCTCACGATCGCGGTCGGCGCGCTGGTCGGCGCGGTGACGGTGCTCGTGCTGGTCATCGCGATGCCGGCGACGCGCGCGACGCTCGCGGCGGCGGACCGGACGTGGCTCGACTCGGTGCGATGGCCGGTGCTCATCATCGTGGGCGTGAGCAGCCTGTCGGGGCTCTACTACCTGGGCACGCCGGCGCGGCGCTGGGACCACATCGTGCCGGGGGCGCTGGTGGCGACCGCGCTCGGGCTGGCGGCGTCGTGGGGGGTGTCCCTGTACGTCAGCCGGTGGGCGAGCTACCAGTCGCTCTACGGCACGTTCGGCAGCGCGATGATCGTGATCCTGTGGTTCTACGCGATGTCGCTGGCGGTCCTGGTGGGCGCGGTGTTCAACACCGAGCTGCGGTCGCCGTCGCGCTGACGACGCACTGCGTAAATTTGCGTGGTCGAAAATACATGCGTGATTACGAAATGTTGTCCGTTTATTGAGGGACGCTCGGGCAGTGAGGTCGATTTCTGCACTTGCGTGACGCAGTGCGGCGATCCAGGTTGCGGGGCAGGAGGAAGTCCATGAGCGAGACCAGCCAGCCTTCCGTTGCCCCCGAGACCCCCGCGGCCGCCGCGCCGCCTGCCGAGGCGCCCAAGCCCGCGACCGAGGCCGCCGCCGCCGCGGCCGAGCCGCCGAAGGCCGAGCCGCCGAAGGCCGACGGCGCGACGTTCACCCACCGCGTCGAGGAGGCGGCCCGCAAGGTGTGGACCGACGCGCGCCACCTCGGCGAGCGCGCCCGCGCCGAGGCCCGCAAGGTCGCGACCCGCGGCCGCGAGCGGTGGACCGCGATCGCTCCTCGCGCGCGCGCCGCGTCCGAGCGCGCGCGCACCCGCGTGAAGGCGACCTGGACCGAGCAGCTCGCCGGCGCCCGCGCCGGGCTCGCCCGCGTCCGTGCCGTCTTCACCCGCCGCGCCGCCTGATCGCGAGCCCGCGTGCGCGCGAAGCTCGACGGCGCCGCCATCGGGTGCCGCGGCCTCCGCTCGCCTGGAACCTGCCGGCGAACCGCGGCAACGCGCTTGTGGCCGCGCGGCGCGGGCGTGTAGCGTGAACGGACGATGAGCAAGGGTGCCACCGCCATGGGCGCGATCGCGGTCGTCATCACCGGCGGCTACTTCGGCTACGACTACTACCAGTCGCACCGCGCGAAGAAGCAGGCCGACGCGGCGGCGGCGGTCGGCAAGGGCTCGGGCAAGGGCAGCGCCACCAG
>DASZXE010000460.1:0-5086 GCA_035546475.1 Kofleriaceae bacterium | reverse complement strand
GGTCGGGGCCCGCGCCAGCTCGACGGCGAGCGCCGGGCGGCCGGCGGCGAGCGCGACCGCGGTGCGCCGCCCGGTGAGCGCCGGCCCCTCGACGAACAGCGCGAGCGGATCGCCGGCGGCGAGCGTCTGCGCGATCGACGCGACCGCGGCCTCCTGGCGCGGATCGAGGATCGGCGCCTCCGGCCGGGCGAGCAGCACGCAGTCGGGATCGAAGCGCGGCTCGCCGGCGAGGTAGGTGACCAGCTCGATCGCCGGCGCGAGCGTCCAGCCGCTCGGCAGCCGCTCGAGGTTGCCGGCGCGCAGGAGGCCGTGCTGGACCGCCGGGTGATCGGCGAGCACGCGCAGGCCGAGCGCGCGGCTGCGCTCGGGCGACAGCTCGACCATGCGGCAGTAGGCGGTCGTCGTCAGCCCGTGGAGCGCGAGCTCGTCGAGCTCCTGGGCGTGGATGCGGGTCGGCGGGTTGCCGGCGAGCGCGACCGCGGTCCACAGGAGGTCGAGCTCGTCGCCGTCGAGGCCGAGCGCGTCGGCGAGCCGCAGCATCGGCCGCGCGTGGGCGTCGGCCGGCAAGGCGGCGAGCGCGGCCTCGATCGTGGCCAGCTCGTCGTCGAGCTTGGCGAGGACGTCCCGGCCGACCTCCGGCTCGCGGCGGACGACCGCCCGCATCGCCCGCAGGTGGGCGCGGTGGAGCTGGAGGTCGTACTCGACGCGGGCGAGGCCATCGCGCCGGTCGCGCGGGTCGGGGACGCCGGGCGCGCCAGGCACGCCGGTCATGCGCTGTCCGGGATCCGGACGTCCACGCGGGTGACGCCGGCGCCGGCGCGGGCCGCCTCGACGTCGCGGAAGCAGAAGACCAGCCCCGGCTCCGCCGCCCGCGCCGCCGCCGCGCGATCGTCGCCGACCGTCGGCGGGACCGCCTGCAGCCGCAGCCCGGGCAGCGCGGCCTCGAGCTCGGCGAGCGTGCTGCCGACGCCGAGCCCGGCGGCGGTCGCCGGGCCGCGGCCGTGGATCATCAGCGCGCGGATGGTCGCCCCCTCGCGCACCGCCTCGACCGCGCGCGGCCGCAGGCCGTCGATCGGCGGGGCCGGCGGCGCGCCGTCGGCGCCGCCCTTGCGATCGCGCTCGGCGAACGGCCCGCGCGACAGCACGATCGTCAGCGCCGGCTCGTCGAGGCGGAAGCCGTCGAAGGCGACGCCGTCGGCGAGGTAGCCGGCGGCGTACGTCCCCTCCCCCGCCGCGAGCCGATCGACGAGCGCGGCGGGCACCGGCTGGCCCAGCCGCAGCGCGCCGACGCCGCCGGGCTCGACGAGCCACGTGGCGCCGGCCGAGGACGAGCTCATGCCACCGAGATGTACCACAGCATGATGTGCTGGCTGGGATACCAGTCGCTCGCGTCGGACAGCGAGGTGCCGTTGAACAGGTCGACGTGGCCGGTGCCGCCGTAGCTGAAGATCTTGTCGAACGCGACGATGCCCTGCTTGCCGTCGAGCAGCGGCTTGATCTCGCTGTCGAACGCGGCCTGGAACTCCTCGCTGTCCTTGAACCGCTTGCCGCCCTTGGGGAACTCGACGTCGGCGGCGCGGAAGTTCTTCTGCAGGTACGTCCACATCTCCTTCGCCGAGACGATGTAGTAGTGCTTCGTCTTCTTGCTGTAGATCGGCGCGCGGGCGATGCCGGCCGCCTTCGTCTTGGCCGGCGTGATCTCGTGGCCGGTGTTGTTCAGCATCGTCGACAGGCGGATCGCGCAGGTGTTCTCCAGGTAGTCCGGCAGGCCCTGCTCGTCGCGGACCTCGTCGGAGCTGGTGTTCTGCGAGTCGTCCTCCTGGTAGTTGTGCGGATGGGCGTCCCACATCTGCTCGAAGCCCTCGGCGCCCTTCGGCAGCTCCTCCTTCGTGGCCTTGAGCTGCACGCCCGCGGAGCCGGCGGAGCCCGCGCCCGTCGACGCCTGCGCGCGCGCGCCGGAGCCGGCCATCTGCGAGAGCAGGTAGTCGGCCGGCTCGCCGGCGACGACCTTGTCGGCGACCGCGTCGGCGTGGCGCTCGTAGGCGTCGCCCTCGCGGCCGACGCCGTTCTTGAACTGCACGCCCGCGCGCTGCTGCACGACGTGCGCGGCCTCGTGGGCGGCGGTGTGGAGGTCGGGCGCGTCCTTGAAGCCGACCTTGTCGCCGGTGGCGTAGGCGTCGGCGCCCATCGCCTGGCTGGCGGCCGCGGCCTCGCCGCCCTGGCGCGCCTTCACGTTCGAGACGTCGAAGTCGCCGAACGACCGCTGGATGCGCTCGAGGTGCGGCAGCGACGACGACGCGCCGGCGACGCCGCGCTCGGCAGTGTCGCCGTAGGCGAGCTGCACGTCGGCCGCCGCGTCGCCCTTCTTGCGGCGGGCGGCGTCCTCGCGCTCGGCGACCTCGGCCTTGACGGTGTCGACCTCGGCCAGGTCCGGTTCCTTCTGAGCGTGCTGGGCCATACGCGTGGGCATTGCGCCCATAGTACGGAAGTCGGCGCGCGGATCACCCCTCTTCGCCGGCGGCGAGCTGGCCGGACCACCGTTCACAGACGCAGGAGCCGCGCGGCGTTGTCGTGGAGGATCTTCCGCCGGAGCGCCGGCCGCCCCTCGGTCGCGACCAGCACCTTCGCGAGCGCGAGGGCGTGGTGATAGAAGGGCCAGTCGGTGCCGTAGACGATGCGCTCGGGGTCGGCCTCGGCGACGACCTGGCGGAGCTGCGACAGGCTGATCGACGAGATCTCGAGGTACGCGTTGGCGTGGCGGCGCTGCAGCTCGATCGCCTGATCGCAGGCGAGCCCGCCCGCGTGGCCGAGGACGAACGTGGTGTCGGGGTGCTCGGCGAGCGGCGGCTCGTAGCCGGCGACCTGGACGAAGCGGCGCGCGCTCGCGAGCTCGATGCCGACCGGGCCGCAGTGCCACAGCACCGGGATCCGCTCGCGGGCGGCCAGCGCGTAGAGCGCCATCGCCGCCGGCGCCGACGGCAGGAACTGCTGGAGCTGCGGGTGCAGCTTGAGGCCGCGGGCGCCGGCGTGGAGCTGGTCCTCGAGCTTCTCCTTCGGTCGGCGCCGGCGCGGGTGGACGCTGGCGAACGCGGTGGTGCCGTCGCCGCGCACGGCCGCCGCGACGGTGTCGGCGACCGAGCGGCTCGGGATGCCGAGGTCGATGGCGAGGATCGCGCTGTGGACGATGCCGACGTCGCGCGCGTCGCGGGCGAGGTTCGGCGCGGTGTGCGTGCGGCGACCGCCGCCGCCGGTGAGCCCGCCGAGGACGAGCGCGCGCTTGAGCCGGCGGAGGCCGAGCGCGCCGAAGTTGTGGTTGGCGTAGACGTCGAGGTCGTGGCGGGCGCAGCACGGCAGGAGCAGCTCGGTCTCGCCGGTGTCGCGCGCGAGGTCGATGCGGTGCGGCCAGATCGCGGGCAGCGCGAGGTGCGCGTGCATGTCGATGATCGGACCGACCGTGCGATCGGCGACGACCAGGCGGCCGCCGTCGACGTCGAACCACGGCAGCCGCGCGAGATCCTCGAGGCGATCGAAGCGGAACGTCTCGTCGGGCGCGAGCGGCGCGGACATCGGCCGCCAGCTTACTGGTACGGTCGGCTGCATGGGAAACACGTTCGGGCGCGCGCTCGCGGTGACGACCTTCGGCGAGTCGCACGGGGTCGCGGTCGGCGTGATCGTCGACGGCTGCCCGCCGCGGCTGCCGCTGCGCGCCGCCGACGTCCAGGCCGACCTCGATCGCCGGCGGCCCGGGCAGAGCACGCTCACCTCGCCGCGCCGCGAGCTCGACCAGGTCGAGATCCTGTCCGGCGTGTCGGACGAAGGGCTGACGCTGGGCACGCCGATCGCCATGGTCGTGCGCAACCAGGACGCGCGCAGCAAGGACTACGACCTCATCCGCGACGCCTACCGGCCGTCGCACGCGGACTTCACCTACGACGTCAAGTTCGGCATCGGCGTCCTGCCCGGCGGCGGCCGCGCGAGCGCGCGCGAGACGGTCGGGCGGGTGGCGGCCGGCGCGGTGGCGCGCGCGATCGTGGCGCCGCTCGGCGTCGACGTCATCGCGTGGGTCGACGAGGTCGCCGGCATCGCGGCGACCGTCGACGACGCGGTGGTGACGCGCGCGCAGGTCGACGACACCGCGGTGCGCTGCCCCGACCTCGAGGCGGCGGCGCTCATGACGGCGCGCATCGAGGGGGCGCGCAAGGACGGCGACTCGGTCGGCGGCGTCGTGCGGGCGGTCGCGCGCGGCGTGCCGCCCGGCTGGGGCGAGCCGGTGTTCGACAAGCTCGACGCGGATCTGGCGAAGGCGATGCTGTCGATTCCCGCCGTGAAGGGCTTCGAGGTCGGCTCGGGGTTCGCCGGCACGCGGCTGACCGGCTCGCAGCACAACGACCTGTTCGTCGGCCCCGAGGCCGGCGGCGCGGCGCGGATCCACACGCTGACCAACCGGTCGGGCGGCATCCAGGGCGGCATCTCGAACGGCGAGGCGATCACGATGCGCATCGCCTTCAAGCCGACCGCGACGATCATGCGCGCGCAGCCGACCGTCGACCGTCACGGCCAGCCGGCCGTGCTCGAGCCGCGCGGCCGCCACGATCCGTGCGTCCTGCCCCGCGCCGTCCCCATCGTCGAGGCCATGCTCTGGCTGACCCTCGCCGACCACTACCTGCGCCACCGCGCCCAGACCGGGGACAGGATCTAGGGATCCAACATCCCGGATCGAATGAAGAATTAAGCGGCACCGCGAAAAACTTCGGGGCCCGGATGGTCGCAGGATTTTCGCGGTGCCGCCGATTTCTTTAGCGATCGTAGATGGTTGCGACCCAGGATCCTGTCCCCGGGAGGTTTGTTGCGGGGGCGCGCGGGGGTCGGTTAGCCTGGCGATCCCGTGGCGTCGACAGCGGTTCCGGTGCTGGCCGGTGCGAGGCACCCGGCGATCGCGCTGGTCGGGTTGCCGGCGCCGGCGCACGCCGAGGTGGCGGCGTGCCTCGCGGTGCGCGGGCTCGGGCACGCGCGCGCGTGCGAGGCGGACGAGCTGGCGGGCGCGATCGCCGACGGCGGCGTCGCCGGCGTGTGGGTCGAGCCAACC
>DASZXE010000459.1:0-15443 GCA_035546475.1 Kofleriaceae bacterium | reverse complement strand
TCCTCGTCGAACTCGAGCACCAGGCCACGGACGCACCCGATGAGCGTCAGCAGCCGCTGGTCCTGATCGATGCGCGTCACCTCGATCGAATCGACCACCCGCGATGGCGATGAAGGACCGGCCCTTGCCAGGCCGGGCCCGGCCGGCGCGTCCCCGTGCGCCCGCGCCCGCCTGCCGCCGCCCACCGTCGGGCCCACGGACGCCGGCCTCACAGGGTTGGCCAATGCCAACCCTCTCGTCGATCGATCGGCCTCGGGAAGACCCGGGACCGATCTCGGTCAGAGCAACCCCGCGCCGAGCTGCGCTGGGGCGCTCAGGCCTGGCTGGCCGACATGAGGATGTTCCTGGCCAGGCGGACGCCGAGGAGCAGCGCCGCGGCGCCGGCGAAGGCGACGACGACCGTGCCGGCGCGCGGGCCGAACGGCACCGGCAACAGCCAGCGACCGAGGCCGGCGCCGCCGACGCCGACGACGACGTCGAAGACCGCGCCGAAGCCCGACGATCGCAGGAAGGTCCAGCAGAGGAGGCCGGTGGCGAGGCCGGTGGTCGCCCAGAGGAGGAAGGTCATCGCCCGCGGCAGTGCAAGCGGCATGCACGGACGCCGGCCGGCGCGACCTGGCCCGGCAGGTGCAGTGCTCGGCGGCGGGGACCCGCTCCCCAGAGGCCATTCATGCTCGCACTCCGCTCCTGTCTCCTGCTGTCCTGTCTCACCGCCGTTCCGTCGCTCGCCCTCGCCGATCACCACGAGGACTCCGACGACGTCCCCGCGGTGAGCTCGGATCCCGATGGCCTGGTCGCCGTCCGCCGAGGCATCCAGGGCCCCGCCGGCCTGCTGTCGGCGCGCGTCACGCTCGGCATCAACCTCAGCAGCGATCTCGTCGGCAAGCCGATCTCGCTCGCGCCCGACATCTACTATGCCGTCACCGACCGCTTCCAGCTCGGGCTCGTCCACGACGGCCCGATGCGCTGGCAGTCGCGGCCGGGCGCGGGCCTCTGTCTCACCGGCCAGGATGGCGGCTGTCCGCACGTCTACGACAACGCCGGCGTCGACGCGATGCTCGGCCTCGTCTACGGCAACCAGCTCCACCTGTCGGCGCACGGCGCGCTCTACGTCACCAGCTTCGACGCCGGGACCGCCATGGTCGCGGTCGGCGCCGCGGCCAAGCTCCACCTCGGCGACGCGCTGGCGCTGTTCGCCGATTTCCAGCTCGGCTTCTTCCTCGACGATCGCGCCGTGAACGACGACGGCCTGTTCATGCCGATCGAGCTGCAGTACCAGGTCGGCGCGCCGACGACGCTGAAGGTGCTGAGCGGCGTGAGCGGCAGCCTGTCGGCCTTCGGCGACACCGTCGAGGTGCCGCTCGGCCTCGGCCTGGTCCGCAACCTCGGCGAGCACCTCGACGTCGGCGCGCGCTTCAGCTTCGACAACCTGCTCGGCCACCAGACCGACGGCGTCGGCCGCGCCGACGCGCGGTCGCTCTCGTTCCTGCTCACGATGCGGCGCTGATCGCGGCCCGCGGCCTCGCGCCCTCCGCGCGGCACGGCACCTGCACAGCGTCACGGCAACGCCGGGCCTCGCGCCCGGATGAAGGATTCCATGCGTCTCTTCTCCTCGCGTACGCTCACCAGCCTCTTCCTCGCCGCCGCGTTCGCCGGCGCCGCCCCCGGGTGCACGCTGACCGCCAGCGGTCACCTGCGCGTGCCCGGCATCGTCGTCGAGGAGGCGCCGCCGCCTCCGCCGCCGCAGCCGGTGGTCGTCGCGCGCGCCGACTACATCTGGATCGATGGCCACCAGCGCTGGGACGGCAACCGCTACGTCTGGCAGGAGGGGCGCTACGAGCGCGAGCGCCCCGGCTACGTCTACGCGCCCGGCCGCTGGCAGGCCCAGGGCCGTGGCCACGTCTGGGTCGAGGGCGAGTGGCGGTCCAACGGCCAGAGCCACGGCGATCACGGCGATCACGGCCCTGGTCCCGGCCGCGGCCGGTAGCCTCCTGGGCCGGCAGCCACCGTGCGGGAAGCCCTCGACGCCAGCGCTCCTCGGCCTCGTTGGCGTCGCGCCGCCGCGTGAGCGACGCCAGCGCCCCTCGGCCTCGTTGGCGTCGCGCCGCCGCGTGAGCGGCGCTGGCGCTACCGGCCGAGGCCGTGCTCGGCGGCGACGGCGGCGTTGCGGGCCTCGGCGCGCTGGAAGGCGGGCCGGGCGCGCAGCCGCTCGGCGTACGCGACGAACGCCGGCCGCTCGTCGATCGTCTTGAAGCGCAGCATGTAGTTCAGCGTGCCGCCGAAGATGACGTCGGCGATCGAGAACTGCTCGCCGAGGATCCAGTCGCGGCCGGCGATCGCCGACTCCATCGCCGCGAGCATCGCCTCGTAGGTGCCCCAGCCGACCTGGCCGGGCTTGAACTCCCAGCCCGACCGCCGCGCGACCGCGCCCGGCTCGATCACCGACGGCGCGAACAAGGACCAGCGCAGGTAGGTCGCGCGCCGCGGATCGTCGAGCGCCGGCGCCAGCCGTCCCGCCGCGTAGCGATCGGCGAGGTAGAGCGAGATCGCGGCGTTCTCGGTGACGACCGTGTCGCCGTCGGTCAGCACCGGCAGCTTGCCCATCGGGTTCAGCGCCAGCAGCTCCGGCGCCTTCTGCGCGCCGGCCATGATGTCGACGTAGCGCAGCTCGTACGGCTGCCCGATCTCCTCGAGGGTCCAGACGGTCGAGGACGCGCGCGAGAACGGGTGGTGATGGAGGGTGATCATGCGCGGAGGATAGCCGCGCCCGCGCTGCCGCACGAGGTCGTCCGCGTCGCCGTACGGTGACCCCGGCACGCGCCCGTCCGCGGGGCGCCCGGCCAGGCACCGGTCCCTGCCGCTCGGCTGCCACTGTCCGCGCGCATGGTGGAGAGACCGGGAACGACGTTGCGGGCACACGTCGAGCTGCGTGTCGGGTCCGAGCCGTGCTGGTCGGCGTCGGCCGCGTCGTCGTCGTCGCCTCGGTCACCGTCGAGGGCCGCCAGGTTCGGCAGCCAGGGCTCCTCGATCGCAACCGGCGGTCGGCCGAGGGCGCCGCGTGCGCGATGGGGTCAGCGGGCCATCATGGCGGCGAACTTGGCGTTGAGCGTGGCGTCGGCGGCGAGCTTCTGGCCCCACGCGGTCGCGACCGAGGCGTAGCCCATCATGTCGAGGCCGTACTTGCCGAGCGCGCCCATCATGTTGCCGGTCTGCATCCCCTTCATGAGGCCGACGTAGTCCGACAGCTTCGCCACCCGCTGGCCGGGGAAGACCGTCGGATCCGGATCGCCCCCGCCGCCGGCCGCGAGCTGCTGCGCCGCCTGCTGCGCCTTCGCCACCTCCTCGGCCTGATCGAACTTCTTCGCCTCGATCTGCGCCAGGTGCACCGTCGACACGCCGACCTTGTTCGCGAAGATGCGCTCCTTGTGCTCCTCGAGCCGCTGCCGGGTGGCCGCGTCGAGGTCCGGCATGTAGAGCCACGTCTGCACGAGCGGCAGCTCCCACGGGCAGTAGCCCTCCTTCGGGATCTGCCCGTACATCCAGCCGAACGCCTGCGTCACCTCGGCGCGGATCGCCGCGTCCTGCCGCGCGAGCACGCCGAGCGCGACGATCGCCGCGCCGGTCGTCCAGTCGCTCGGCCCGTAGAGCAACGCGTACAGCCCCTGCTGGCGCTGGCTGCCGGCCCAGCCCGGCCCCATGTGCGCGACGACGAGCGCGCACGCGATCTGCGACCGCTGCACCCACGGC
The DNA here is from genome assembly GCA_035546475.1 of Kofleriaceae bacterium. Taxonomy (GTDB): domain Bacteria; phylum Myxococcota_A; class Polyangia; order Haliangiales; family Haliangiaceae; genus UBA2376. Next base: position 11,696 of record DASZXE010000459.1, on the reverse strand, counting down.
AGCACGCGCCAGTTCGAGCCCGGTGGCCGCGGCGGGAAGACCATCGTCGCCAGCACGTCGCGCATCGCGCCGGCGCCGCCGAGCTTCTGCGCGACCCGCTCCGCCGCCGGGTTCCACAGATCCAGGCTGAACGGCTCGCCCGCCAGGTTGTGGATCTCGCGCACGACCGTCGGGTTCGGCCGCGGCACGTTCGGGCGCGGCTGGCCGCCCTCCCAGCTCCACAGCGAGAACGGCACCTGCGTCTTCGGCACGCGCGGGTCGGGCTCCTGCACCTTGCGCACCTGGTAGTCGAGGCCGACCTGCACGCCCCACATCTCCATCTGCAGCCAGAAGCCGGCGACCACGCTCGGCGACTCGACGTGCGACAGCTCGAGCTTCACCGTCGAGCCGAAGTGCTTCGCCGGGTTGTAGAACATCTCCTGCATGATGTCGTCGAGCGCGTTGTGCGACGCATCGCCGGGGTGCGGCAGCCGGTTGATGTAGAGCCGCGGCGGATCGATGAGGTCGCAGAGCTGGCGCGCGCGATCGTTGCGCTGGTCGCCCTCGGTGAGCCGGAGGAGCGCGACCCGGTGGTTGAGGTCGCCCGGGTTCATCTTCCAGCGGGTGTAGATCGACGACGCCTTCGCCCACGGCTGGTCGGGCTGCTTCTTCATCGCGGCGTCGTACTCGCGCAGCGCCTCGTCGTAGCGGGTCAGCTCGAGGTACATGTCGCCGAGGTCGAGGTGGGCGCTGACGTCCTCCTTGTCGTGGTCGAGCGCCTTGCGGAACCACTTCGCCGCGTCGTCGAACTTCTTGCTGTCCTTGAGCGCGTTGGCGACGCCGATCGCCGCGTTCCACGACGGGTCGATGCTGTAGGCGTGCTGCGCGTAGGCGAGCGCCTCGTCGACGTGGCCGAGCCGGCGCGCCACCATCGAGCTGCCGAACCACAGCATGCCCTGCGTCGCGTGCACCGCGCGGATCGCGGCGAGCACGCGCGCGCCCGATTCGAGCGTCGGCAGCCGCGGATCGTCCTTCGGCGTCGGCACCGGGCACGAGCTCGCGATCTTCAGGATGTCGACCGCGATGCCGCGCATGATCGAGTCGACCGTCATCGACTGCAGCATCCCCGGCTGCGACAGCCACCACTCGCACCACAGCATGTACGGGATGTCGGGGCGGACCTCGGCGACGTCGGTGATGAGGTCGAGCGCCTCTTCCCACCGCCGCACCCACGCCAGGATGTAGGCGCGGTTGGCGGCGTCGACGTAGCTCGGGTTCTCGCCGACCTCGGCGAGCTTCATCGGGTCCGGCGCCGAGCCGATGACCTGGTTCAGGAGCCCCATCCACTCCTGGTTCATCGGGTTCGAGGCGAGCGCGCAGCCGACGTGGTGGAGCGCGTGGGGCAGATCGCCGGCGGCCAGCGCCTGGCGGGCGGTGGCGATCTCCTGCTCGGGCGTGGGCTCGGCGTCGTCGTGGTCGGCCATGGCCCGATGTTGGAGGACGTCCGCCCCGGCGTGTGACGGCCGGGGCGGGAAAAAACGCGGCGCGGTGGCGCGGTGGCGCGGCGGCGCGGTGGCGCGGCGGCGCGCGTCAGGCGGCGGGGATGACCGCCTCGATCGAGCCGCTCGACCGCACCTTGCCCGTGGTCAGCCGGATGACCGCGTAGACGAAGCTCATCGCGCCGAGCGAGAACAGGCTGTCACCGACGACGCGCATCCACCGCAGCGACGACATCACGTGCGTCTGCAGGAACTCGGGGCTGCGCGCGTACCAGTAGCCGTGCTCGACCGAGGCGTACGTCTGCATGAGGCCGATCGGCAGCACGCTGAAGAGCATCATCGCGGCGAGGCCGACGTTGATCGCCCAGAAGGCGAACGCCAGCGCGCGGTCCGGCCAGACCAGCGTCGGCCGCAAGGCCTTCAGGCAGAACAGCGCGAGGCCGATGCCGAGCAGGCCGTAGACGCCGAACAGCGCGGTGTGGCCGTGGACCGGCGTCGTGTTGAGGCCCTGCATGTAGTAGAGCGCGACCGGCGGGTTGATCATGAAGCCGAGCAGGCCGGCGCCGACGAGGTTCCAGAAGGCGACGCCGATGAAGAAGTAGATCGGCCAGCGGTACTCGCGCATCCACGGCGTCGAGCGGGTCAGCTTCCAGTTCTCCCAGGCGTCGAAGCCGACGAACATGAGCGGCACGATCTCGAGCGCGCTGAAGACCGAGCCGAACGCGAGCGCCACCGTCGGCGTGCCGCTGAAGTAGAGGTGGTGGAGCGTGCCGACCACGCCGCCGGACAGGAAGATGGCGGCCGCCAGGATCGCCGCGCGGCTGGCGGCGGCGGCCTTGATCAGGCCGAGGCGCACGAACAGGAACGCGATGATGACGGTGGCGAACACCTCGAAGAAGCCCTCGACCCAGAGGTGGACGACCCACCAGCGCCAGTACTCGGCGATCGCCAGGTTGGTGTGGCGGCCGACGCCGAGCGCGGCGAAGTAGAAGCCGCCGATCGCGATCGACGACAGCAAGAGCATCATCAAGAGCGGGCGCTGGGCGTCGCGGCGGCGGAGCGCCGGCAGGAGCGCACGGGCGACCAGGGCGACCCACAGCAAGAGGCCGGCGAGGAGCGCGAGCTGGAAGAAGCGGCCGAGGTCGACGTACTCGTAGCCGCTGTGGCCGAACCACCAGGTGCCGGTGTCGCCGAACACGCCGCGGGCGGCGAGCAGCTCGCCGGCCATCGAGCCGAGCACGACGACGAGCAGCGCGCCGAACAGCACGTGGACGAGCAGGCGCTGGCCGCGCGGCTCGGCGCCGACCGCCGGCGCGATGACGAGGCCCGACGCGAGCCACGCGGTCGCGATCCAGAAGATGCCGAGCTGGACGTGCCACGTGCGCGCGACCGAGTAGGGCAGGACCTTCGCCAGCGGGATGCCGAAGAAGGAGGCGCCCTCGACGCCGTAGTGGGCGGTGATGATGCCGACGACGAGCTGGAGCGCGAACAGCAGGCAGACGATCCAGAAGTACTTGACGGTGGCGAGCTGCGACGGCGTCGGCCGGGTGCCGATCAGCGGATCGCTCTTCGGCAGCTCGACCGGGCCGTCCTCCTTGCGGCGGGCGGCGTGCCAGAAGCCGAGGCCGGCGATGCCGGCGAGCAGCAGGATGACGCTCACGCCGGTCCACACGACCGCGTCCGACGTCGGCCGGTTGCCGATCAGCGGCTCGTGCGGCCAGTTGCTCGTGTAGCTGACGCTCGCGCCGGGCCGGTAGGTCGCGGCCGCCCACGCCGACCAGAAGAAGTAGGCCGACAGCGCGCGGGCGCGGGCCGGGTCGGTGACGGTGCCCCGCGGCAGCGCGTAGGCGGCGCGGCCGTCGGCGAACAGCGCCGTGTAGTAGGCGACGTTGGCCTCGATGGCGCGCGCGCGCTCGACCGAGACGGTCAGCGTGCGCGTGGCCGGGTCGTAGGCGTCGAGCCGGTACTCGTCGGTGAGCCGGTCGCGCAGCTCGGCCTTCGCGTTGTCGGGCAGGGCGTCGTAGCCGACGCCGTAGCCGTCGTGGGCCCAGCCGTCGAGGACACGGACCAGCTCGCGGTGCAGCCAGTCGGCGGTCCAGTCGGGCGCGACGTAGGCGCCGTGGCCCCAGATCGAGCCGAGCTCCATGCCGCCGAACCCGCGCCAGACGTCCTGGCCCTCGGCGACCGCGCCGCGATCGAAGACGACCGTGCCGTCGACGGCGACCACCCGTTCGGGCACCGGCGGCGCCTGCTGGTAGATCCGCGAGCCGACGAAGCCGAGGATGGTGAAGGAGACGAGGAGGACGAGACCGAGGCCGATCCAGAGACGACGCATGACGCGGGCCTTCTGCACGGGTCGCGCCACGGCCGAACGGACGCGGCGAGGCGCAGGTCGCGGGGCGGACGCGCAACGGTTGCGCTCCTGGAGCCGGTGACCCGCACTCCCTGCGGGCGCGCGCAGGCCGTGCGTCTCGCCCGCGCGGGCGCGGTGGTTGCAGTGGCGATCCTTCGATGTCCCATGCAATGGCCGTCCGCCACCGTTCGCTCCTGCCGCGCGAGCACGGCGCCTACTTCCAGCTCGGCGTGCCGCTCGCGACGGCGGCGATCGTCCGTCCGCCGGGGCTCGCGTCGGCCGGCATCGTCGCGGCGTCGGTGCTGGCGTTCCTCGCCCACGAGCCGCTGCTGGTGCTGCTCGGCACCCGCGGCCAGCGCGTGCTGGCGGCCTGCGGCGATCGCGCGCGCGGCCGCTTCGCGTGGCTGGCGATCGGCGCGATCGTCGCCGGCGCGGCCGGGCTCGCGCTGGCGCCGGCGGCGATCGTCGCGGTGGCGGCGCCGGTGGCGATCATGGCGGCGCTCGTCGTCGGCCTGGCCGCGCGGCGCGCGGAGCACACGCTCGCCGGCGAGCTGGCGGCGGCGGTCGCCTTGACCGGCGCGTCGGCGGTGGCGCTGGTCGCCGGCGGAGCGTCGATCGCGACGGCGGCGGGCGCGTGGCTCGGCTGGTCGGTGGGCTTCGGCGCGACGGTGCTCGCGGTGCACCGGGTCCTCGCCCGCCACAAGCGCGCGGCGGGGCCGATCGATCGGGTGATGACGGTCGGGCTCGTCGCGGCGTCGGCGGTGGCGATCGCATTCGCGTTCCGCTGCGCCGCCGCGACGATCGCGGCGCCGCTCCTGACCCTCGCCGGCGTGGTGACGCTCGCGCCGCCGCCGGCCCGCCACCTGCGCGCGGTCGGCGTCGTGATCGCGATCGTCGCCGCCGGCTCGGCGGTGCTCGCGATCATCGGTGCCTGACGCGGCCTCCGAGGCGCAGGGGTTGCGCGTTCGCCGCGCCCGCGCCTCGGACCGCCACCGTGTCGCGCCGACAACCCCGACGTCGTCGGCCGCACAACCGCCGCGCGGCCCACCGCCCGCCGTCCCCGCCTGCGCCGCGGGCTTCGCTTCGCTTCGCCGCTGGCCGGTCGCGTGCAAGAGCGACCCGCATGCAAGCCACCACCGAGACGTCCCTGGGTGACCTCGCCGCCGCCGAGCCGAGCGCGCCGCGCGTCCTGCTCCGCCACCGGCTCGACTTCTGCTGCGGCGGCAAGCGCACGCTCGCCCAGGCGTGCGCCACCGCCGGCCTCGACGCCGGCGCCGTGCTCGCCGAGCTGGCGGCCGAGGCCGCGCGCGGCGACGAGGGCACCCGCTGGGAGCAGGCGGCGCTCGCCGACCTCGCCGATCACCTCGAGGCCCACTACCACGCCGCGCTGCGGCGCGACCTGCCGGCCCTGCTCGAGGCGGCGCGCCGGGTCGAGCGCGTGCACGCGCAGAAGCCGGCCGTGCCCGCCGGGCTCGCCGACCTCCTCGCCGAGCTGCTCGCCGACCTGCTCGATCACATGGCGAAGGAGGAGCGCATCCTCTTCCCCGCGATCCGCCGCGGCGGCCGCGGCCCGGCGGTCTACCTGCCGATCCGCGTGCTGGAGGCCGAGCACGACGCCCACGGCGCGCGCCTCGCCCGCATCCGCGAGCTGACCGGCGACCTCGAGGCGCCGCCGTACGCCTGCACGACCTGGCGCGCGCTCTACGCCGGCCTCGTGACGCTCGAGGCCGAGCTGATGCAGCACATCCACCTCGAGAACCACATCCTGTTCGCGCGCGCCGCCCTCGGCGGCTGACGTCAGCGGCCGAGCTGCTCGCCGATCCGCGCGGCGGCCGCCAGCGTCTCCGCGGTCGCCTCCGGGAAGTCGCCGACGTCGGTCAGCGGGCGCAGCTCGAGCTCGCCGTCGGCGCCGGTCGGGTTCGGGCACCGCTTCATCCACTCGATCGCCTCGGCGAGCGACTTCACCTGCAGGAGCCAGTAGCCGGCGACCAGCTCCTTGCTCTCGGCGAACGGCCCGTCGACGACCGAGCGGCTGGCGCCGGCGAACCGCACGCGTGCCCCCTTCGCGCTCGGCGTCAGGCCGCCGAGGTCGAGCAGCACGCCCGCCTTCATCAGCTCCTCGTTGAACTTCATCATCGCGGCGAGCAGCGCGCCATCGGGCGGCGCGCCGGCTTCGGAGTCGGGGTTGGCCTTGACCAGGACGAGGACCTTCATGACGTGTCTCCTTCGGTGCGTTCCACCGGGCGACGAACGGGCGCGCCGCCGATCGACACGGCCGCCGCGCTTTTCGGCGGTCAGCTCGGCGGGTCCGGAAGGTCGAGCAAGGCCGCGGCCTTGGCGCGCAGGAGCGCCTGCTCGCGCGCGTTGCGGGTGAGCGACGCCGCCCGCTCGAGCTCGGCCCGCGCCTCCGCGTTGCGGCCCAGCCTGGCGAGCAGGTCGCCGCGCACGCTCGGCAGCAGGTGGTAGCGGGCGAGCGCCGGATCGTCCAGCAGCGGATCGATCACCGCCAGCCCGGCCGCCGGGCCGAACGCCATCGCGACGGCGACGCCGCGGTTGAGCTCGACGACCGGCGACGGCGCGACCTGCGCGAGCGCGGTGTAGAGCGCGGCGATGCGCACCCAGTTCGTGGCGGCGGCGACGGTGGTCTCGGCGTGGCAGGCGGCGATCGCGGCCTGCAGCGTGTACCGGCCGCGCGCGCCCGCCGGCGCCAGCGCCTCGGCGCGGGCGAGCGCCGCCAGCCCGCGGCGGATGAGCACGCGGTCCCAGCGGGTGCGATCCTGATCGAGCAGCAGCACCGGCGCGCCGTCGGGGCCGGTGCGGGCGCCGAGCCGCGACGCCTGCAGCTCCATCAGCGCGACCAGCCCGTGGACCTCGGCGTCGTCGGGGGCGAGCGTCGCCAGGATGCGGCCGAGCCGCAGCGCGTCCTCGCACAGCGCCGGCCGGGTCCAGTCGTCGCCGGCGGTCGCCGCGTAGCCCTCGTTGAAGATCAGGTAGAGGACCTCGAGCACCGACGCCGTGCGCGCGCGCAGCTCGTCGCCGCGCGGCAGCTCGAAGCCGGCGTGCTCCTCGGCGAGCGTCCGCTTGGCCCGCACGATCCGCTGCGCGATCGTCGGCTCGGGCGCCAGGAACGCGCGGGCGATCTCGTCGGTCGTGAGCCCGCCGAGCAGCCGCAGGGTCAGCGTGACCCGCGCGTCGGGCGACAGCACCGGGTGGCAGCAGGTGAAGATCAGGCGGAGCAGGTCGTCGCCGACGTCGCGGTGGGCGTCGATCGCCTCGACGAGCGCGGCGTCGCCGCCGCCGGTGCGCTCGTCCTGGCGGAGCGCGTCGGTGGCGCCGACCTCGTCCTGCTTGCGCTCGAAGCGCCGCCGCCGCCGCACGTGGTCGAGCGCGCGGTTCTTCGCCGTGGTCATCAGCCACGCGCCCGGGTTGTCGGGCACGCCGTCGACCGGCCAGCGCTCGAGCGCGATCACCATCGCGTCCTGCGCCAGCTCCTCGGCGACGCCGACGTCGCGGGTGATGCGCGCGAGGCCGGCGATCAGGCGCGGCGCCTCGATGCGGAAGACCGCGTCGATCGCGCGCTGGGTCGGCGTCGTCACTGCGTCCGTCACCGCGTCCGTCACCGCGTCGTCACCGGGGCCGTCACCGCGTCCGCGGCTCAGGGCGTGCGGGTCTCGAGCGCGTCGACGGCGTGGACCGGCGCCAGGTCGCCCGCGAGCAGGTGCTTGATCGCCGACAGCACGAGGCGCTGCCGCTCGAGCAGCCCCTTGCCGGCGAACTCCTTCGAGACGACGTCGATGCGGTAGTGGCCGCCGCCGCCCTCGGCCTGCACCACCGCGTCGGGGATGCGGGCGACGATCGCGTCGCGGATCGCGTCGGGGACGGAGCCCTGGAAGTCGGTCTTGTGGTGGCTCATCGAGGCTCCTGGAGGTACCTAACGGTAGACGATGACGAGGATGGTCGCCGCCCAGGCGGCGAGGTTGACGAGGAACAGCGGGTCGCGCAGCATCGCGTCGGTCGGGCTGTCGCGGCTCGGGCTGCCGAGCGTCAGCCACGCGAAGCGGGTGAGGCCGAGCACGGCGAACGGCGCGCTCCACGGCAGCCGGTCGGTGCCGAAGAAGCTGACCGTGTGGCGATCGATCGTGTAGAGGACGTAGGCGACCGAGGTCGCGACGCCGAGGACGATCATCGCGACCCGCACGACCTCGAGGCGGTAGCCGGCGAGCGACGCGCGGGTGGCGGCGGCGTCGCGGCCGTCGCGCTGGGCGAGCGACAGCTCGTGCGCGCGCTTGCCGAGCCCGAAGAAGACCGCGAGCAGGCCGGTGCAGACCAGCAGCCACGGCGACGGCGTGACCGCGATGGCGGCGCCGCCGGCGGCGACCCGGCCGATGAAGCCGGCGGCGATCACCAGCACGTCGACGAACGCGACGTGCTTGAGCTCGAGCGTGTAGAGGACGTTGAGCGCGAGGTAGCCGCCGGTCCACGCCAGCGTCGCCGGCGAGAGCAGGACGGCGAGCGTGAGGGCGATCACCGCGAGCGCGGCGGCGAGCACGAGGCCGGCGCGCTCGCCGAGCTGGCCGGCGGCGATCGGGCGCAGCCGCTTGCGCGGGTGGGCGCGGTCGGCCTCGACGTCGCGGACGTCGTTGAAGGCGTAGACCGCCCCCGACAGCAGGCAGAAGGCGAGCACGGCGAGCGCCGCGCGGCCGAGGTACGTCGCGTCGCCGAGGCGCTTGGCGAACACCAGCGGCGCGGCCACGAACACGTTCTTCACCCACTGGTGGGGGCGAACGGTGCGGACCACGGCGCTCAGCATCGGCCGCCCGTTCTAGCATCCCTGGGTCGGCCGACCCACCGGCGGAGGTGGGGCATCGATGGCGGCGCGAGATCGTGTACAAGCGGGGGATGCGCCGCAGGCTCGCAACGTCGTCCGCGCTGCTCGTGCTCGGCCTCGCCGCCTGCGGTGGCAAGGCCAGGGGCTTGGTGAGCGCCGGCGGCGGCGCCGGCGGCTCGGGCAGCGGGGGCGGCGGCGACAGCGACAAGCTGCCGTGGGAGGCGACGCTGACCGCCGGCGCGAGCTGGGAGCTGGCGCTCGATCCGGACCTGGCCGCCGACGGCGACGAGCCGCCGGTGACCGTGAAGGTCGACAAGGTCGACGTCCAGGGCACGCTGCGCGTCTACCACCTGTCGTGGAGCGACGGCGGCAACGGCCCGACGACGCTGCGGGTCGAGAGCGGCGTCGTGACGATCAACGACGCGCAGGCGAAGGAGATGAAGGAGCCGTCGGAGATGCCGGACGGGTCGACCTGCTACGGGCAGGACTTCTCGAACCCGGACGGCTGCGACGACGTCTGCGACGCCGACCTCTGCCTCGGCGCCGACGGCATCGTCAGCGTCGACGGGCTGTACGCGCCGAACGACTCGATGTACCGCCAGCAGTGAGGGTGACCGTGGCCGCCGACATCCCGGTGATCGAGACGGCGCGGCTCGTGCTGCGGGCGCCGCGCACGGCCGACTTCGACGCCGCCGCCGCGATGTGGCGCGATCCGATCGTGGTGCGCCACATCGGCGGCCGGCCGTCGACGCGCGAGGAGGTGTGGGGCCGCATCCTGCGCTACCTGGGCCACTGGGCCGCGCTCGGCCACGGCTTCTGGGCGATCGAGGAGCGCGGCGGCCGGTTCGTCGGCGAGTGCGGCTTCGCCGACTTCCACCGCGAGCTGGAGCCCGGCTTCGGCGACACGCCCGAGGCGGGCTGGGCGCTGGCGTCGTGGGCGCACGGCAAGGGCTACGCGCGGGAGGCGGTCGAGGCCGCGCTCGCGTGGGGCGACGCGAACCTGCCGGGCGATCGGGTCGTCTGCATGATCGATCCGGGCAACATCGCGTCCTTGCGGCTCGCGGCCCGGGTCGGCTTCGTCGAGACCGCGCAGGCGACCTACAAGGGCGACCCGACGTTGCTGTTCGAGCGGCGCCGCCCGCGGCCGTGACTGCGCCGGGTCAGGGCAGGGCGACGGCGCGGGTGCCGAGGCTGTCGAAGACGACGGCGTCGGCGAGCGCGAGGTCGGCGGCGCGGGCGCCGTGGACCGCGAGGCCGAGCAGCACGGGCGCGGCCGGCGCCTCGCCGTAGGTCGGATCGATCGGCGTCCAGCGGGTGCCGGTCCACGCGAGGACCCAGCGGTGGCGGACGAGCGCGCCGCCGTCGAGGCGGAGGCCGGTGACGAGGCGCGTCGGCAGGCCGGCGTCGGCGGCGAGCGCGGCGAAGCGGAGCGCGTGGGTCGTGCAGTCGCCGCGGCGCGCGTCGCGGGCGCCGCCCTGCGTGAGCGCGGTCGCGCCGAGGTCGTCCGCCAGCTCGTCGGCGACCTGGTGCGCGAGCGCCGCGGCCAGCGCCGAGCGATCCGGCGTCTCGCCCGTGTCGGGCGGCGCGAGGTCGGCCGGCGCGGCGGCGTCGAAGCGGACGATCCAGCCGGGTCGATCCGGCGACGTCGTCACCCGCTGGCCGGGCAGGGCAGGCGGCAGCGGACCGCTCGCGTCGGGCAGCCAGATCCGGCGCGGCGCGGCGCCGGGGCCGGTGGCGGTCGCGCCCGGGGCGTCGAGGCCCTCGACGGCGAGCGGGTTGCCGCCGACGACCTCGATCGGCGCGGGCGGCGCCGCGAGCGCGCCGGCCTGCGTGCGCGAGGCGACCACGCCGTCCGCGCCGCGGATCTCGCGGATCGCGCCGTCGGCGTCGTAGCGGATCGTCGCCACCAGCGGCCGGCCGCCGATCGTCAAGGTCGCCGTCCACGCGGCGGCGCGGCCGGCGAGCGCACGGCGGGCGACCGGGGCGCCGTCGCGAGCGCCGACGGCTCCGACGGCTCCATCGTCACCAACGTCACCGTCGTCTTCGTCGTCTCCGTCGGGGACGAGCGTCAGGTCGGCGACCGCGAAGCCGTAGCCGGGCAACAGCACCGGTCCGCGGAACGGCCCGGTCCACGGCGCCGCCGCCAGCGCCAGCTCGAACGGCGTCGCGGCCGGCACGGTCACCGGCGCCTCGCCGTCGAGCTCGACCCGCCAGCCGCCGTCGACGGCGGTCGCGCGCCCGCGCACCACCGGCCCGTCCTGCCAGCGCGACAGCGCGACGCTGTCGGCGGCGCCATCGCCGCCGCGCGTGATCGTCAGCTCCAGCTCCGACGCCACGACGGCGTCGCCGCGCCGCACGACCACCTGCTCGCGCCGCTGCCAGCGCCGGCCGTCGTCGCGCTCGACCGCCCAGCCGAGCGGCGCGCCGCCCCAGGTCAGCGCGTACGTCCGCTCGACCGCGCGCGCGGCCGTCGCGATCGCCGGCGCGTCGGCGGTCTCGTCCTGCTCGCGAGGCGCGGCGCCGCGCGGGCCGCACCCGCGGCTGCCGACCAGCGCCGCACCGACGGTGGCCGCCCGCAGCCAGCTTCCACCCGGCGCTCGTCGCATCGGCCGCCGATCGTGCCAGGCCGCCCGCGCGCCCGCCAACTTTCGTCGCCGCGCGGCCCGGGCGGGGCTGGGCGCCGGCCACGATCGTGTCCACGATCGCGCATGCGCTTCCGCCCGCTCGCCTCCGCCGTGCTCGCCGCCCTCGCCGTCACCGCCGCCGTGGCCTGCCACGTCGAGCCGCCGGTCGGCCCCAACCTCACCGTCCCCGCCGACGGCGCGCAGGTCTGCGGTGCCCACTGCGCCACCATGGGCCTCGCCCTCGGCGGCGTCGTCCTGGTCTCGAACCGGATGGGCTGCGTCTGCGTCCCCGCCGCGCCGACCTCGCCGGGCGGCGCCCCCGGCGCCGTCTCGCTCGTCGAGGGCGCCGCCGCCGTCACCGGCCTCTCCGACGCCGCCGACGACGACGCGGCCAGCGCCTACATGCCCGGATC
>DASZXE010000458.1:0-9307 GCA_035546475.1 Kofleriaceae bacterium | reverse complement strand
TCCTGCTGGTGCGGGCGACGATCCGCCAGAGCCTCCACGACTTCGCCGCCGCGCGCGCCGATCTCGATCTCCTCGTCGGCCACCGGCCCGACGATCCGCAGGCGCTCGTCACGCGCGCCGTCGTCGCGATGGTCACCGGCGACCTGGCGCGCGCGACCGCCGACTGCGCGCGCGTCGGCGAGCTCGAGGGCGAGCTGCTCGGCCTCGCGTGCGCCGCGCCGCTGGCGAGCCGCGGCGGGCATGCGCGCGAGGTCTACGATCGCCTCGGCCTCCTGCTCGCCCACACGCCGCGCGGAGGCGTCGCCGACTGGGCCACCACCGCGCGCGGCGAGCTCGCCCGCGAGCTCGGCGACGACCGCGCCGCCGAGCGCCTGCTGCGCGCCGCCCTGACCCGCGCGCCCGACGATCCGTACACCGAGGCGGCGCTCGCCGACCTGCTCCTCGACGCCGGCCGCAACGAGGAGGTCGACGCGCTGATCGGCGACAGCCAGGCCGAGACGCTGATGCTCCGCCGCGCGATCGCGCTCCACCGCCTGCGCAAGCCGGAGGCCGCCGCGCTCACCGCGCGCCTGCGCGCCGGCATCGAGGCCGCCGAGGCGCGCGGCGACAACACGCACCTCCGCGAGCGCGCTCGCTTCTTCCTCGACGTCGACCGCCAGCCGGCGCGCGCGCTCACCGCGGCGATCGGCAACTGGTGGCTGCAGCGCGAGGAGATCGACGTCCGCACGCTCCTCGAGGCGGCGAACGCGGCCCACCTGCCGGAGGCCGCGTCGCCCGCGCTCGCCTGGCTCGACGCCGGCGCGATCGACGACGCCGTCCTGAACCGCGCGCGCGCCGCGCTCGAGGGCGGCCGATGACGGCCCGCGCGCTCCGCCGCGCCGCGGTCGTCGTGATCGCCGCCGTGGTCGCCGCGGCGCTCGGCGCGCGCCCGGCCGCCGCCCACACGCTGAGCGACGGCTACGTCGACGTCACCGTCGACGGCCACGCGGTCACCGGCCGCGTCGATCTCGCGGCGCGCGACCTCCACGACATCCTCGGCCTCGACACCGATCGCGACGGCCTGCTCCGCTGGCGCGAGATCGAGGCCGGCGGCGATCGCATCCGCGCCTACGTCCGCGACCACCTGAGCCTGCGCGCCGCGGCCGGGCCGTGCCCGATGACGCTCGGCGCGTTCGGCACCATCGAGCGCGCCGACGGCACCCACGTCTCGATCGCGCTCACCGCCCGCTGCCCCGGTCCCGCCGAGCCGCTGACGATCGACTACCGCGCCGTCTTCGGCATCGACGCCCGGCACAACGGCCTGGTCACCGTCCGCAGCCACGGCGGCCGCGCGGCCGCGGTCGTGCGCGGGCCCGGCGCGGTGACGCTCGCCGCCGTCCACCGCACCGGCGTCGTCGGCGCCGTCCGCGCCGGCGCCCGCGCGCTCTGGCGCGACCTCGATCACCTGCTGTTCGTCGTCGCGCTGCTCTTGCCGGCGGTGCTGCGGCGCACGCCCGGCCGCCTCGGCGCCCGGCCTCGCGACACGCTCGACGACGCCGCCGCCGAGGTGCTGGTCGTCGCCGGCCTGTTCGCCGCCGCCCACGCGTGCACGTTCGCGCTCGCCGCGTCGGGCTGGATCAACATGCCGCGATCGCTCACCGCCGCGCTGGTCGCGCTGTCGCTGGCGGGCGTCGCGATCGACAACCTGCTGCCGCTCCACGACCGGCGCGCGCTCGCCGCCGGCCTCGGCGCCGTCCACGGCTTCGCGTTCGCGTCGTCGCTCGCCGCGCTCGGCACGCCCGAGGGCGGCCGGTTCGCGACCGCGGTCGGCTACCTGCTCGGCCTCGAGCTCGGCCTGCTCGCGCTCGTCGTGGTCTTCCTGCCGGCCGCCTTCGCACTCCGGCGCACCCGCTCGTATCGCGTGCTCCTGGTCGTCGCCTCGCTGGCGATGGCCGCGCTTGCCCTCCACTGGTCGTATCAGCGCGTCTTCGGCTGATCGCCGGGACCGTCGACCCACCTCCTGGCCTCGAGGAACTCCGATGCGTCACTCCCACCTCGCCTGTCTTGCGACTGCCGCTCTCGCCCTCGCCGGCTCCACCGCCTGCCACAAGTCGTCCGCCAAGGCCGAGGCCGCCGCCGCCGCCAGCGCCGCCAGCGATCACCACGCCGCGTCGGTGCAGAAGCTCGACGAGCTCGCCACCAACGATCCGGCCGCCGCCGACTCGATGAAGACGATCGCCGGCCGCCTCGAGTACGAGGCCGGCCACCGTCCGTCCGGCACGATCAAGGCAGAGGCCGTCTTCGCCGCGCTCGGCAAGGCCGGCCTGCCGATCACGGATGGACCGCGCCAGTACGTCGGCGTGGTCGCCGGCGCCGACTACTGCGTCGGTGGCCAGACCGCCGACGGCCTCGGCGTCGCCGTCTGCGAGTACGACTCGCCCGCCAAGGCGGAGGCCGGCAAGGCCGCCGTCGAGAAGAAGTTCGCCGCGCTCGACTCGGTCCGCACGATCGTCGTGCGCGGCGCGACGACCTTGACCCTGACGGCCCGGCCCGACGCACCGCTCGCCGACTCGAAGCACACCGCGACCGAGGCCTTCAACACCCTGTGACCGCGCCGCCTGGGCGCACCCAACTGACGAGGAGGAGACTACGATGAGAAGCCGCTTGATCGGAGGTGCGCTGCTCCTGGCAGCCGCCGCACTACCCACGCAGAGCATGGCCTCGAGCCACCGAGAGGCCCCGTTCATCACCAACATGCCGAAGGTGGACGGCACCGACCTCTACGTCTTCAACAGCTACGAGACGGGACGGTCGGGCTACGTCACGCTCATCGCCAACTACCTGCCCCTGCAGGCGGCGTACGGCGGGCCCAACTACTTCACCCTCGATCCGGACGCGATCTACGAGATCCACGTCGACAACAACGGTGATGCCAAGGAAGACATCACGTTCCAGTTCGACTTCGATCTCGCGCTCGCCAACAACGGCGCCGGCATCACGCTGCCGGTCGGCCCCGCCGGCTCGACGAAGAACGTCAGCGTGCCGTTCGCCGCGATCGGCCCGGTCACCGCCGCCGATCAGTCGAAGCAGAACGTCCTCGAGACGTACACCGTCAAGGTCATCCGCGGCGACCGCCGCACCGGCACCGCGATGGCGGTGACCAACGCGGCGGGCGGCGGCGCGACGTTCAAGAAGCCGCTCGACAACATCGGCAGCAAGACGATCGCGAACTACGCGGCGTACGCCAACGCGCACATCTACAACGTCAACATCCCCGGCTGCACGCCGCCGGCCGGCACCACCCCGCGCATCTTCGTCGGCCAGCGCGCCGAGGGCTTCGCGGTCAACCTCGGCCAGATCTTCGACCTGGTCAACCTCGACCTCGACGACAACACCCCGCAGGCCAACCCGCTCGGCGCGGAGGACCAGGGCAAGAACACCATCGACGACGACAACGTCACGTCGATCGCGCTCGAGGTCCCGGCGTCGTGCCTGAACGACGCGACCGACACGATCTTCGGCGCGTGGACGACCGCCAGCGTCCGCCAGGCGCGCGTCATCAACCCGACCGCGACCTTCACCCAGCCGGCCCGCGAGGGTGGCCCGTGGGTCCAGGTCTCGCGCCTGGGCATGCCGCTCGTCAACGAGGTCGTCATCGGCCTCAAGGACAAGGACAAGTTCAACGCGTCCGAGCCGGTCGACGACGCCCAGTTCGCCGACTACGTGACGAACCCGACGCTCCCGGAGGTGCTCGAGATCCTGTTCGGCGCCGCCGGCGTGCAGGCGCCCAACAACTTCCCGCGCACCGACCTGGTCGCCGCGTTCCTCTCCGGCATCCCCGGCGTCAACAACACCGGCGCGACGCTGTCGGAGATGCTGCGCATCAACACCGCGCTGCCGGCCACGCCGCGCGCGACGCAGAACCCGCTCGGCGCCGCGCTGTGCGTGACCCGCACCGCGCAGGGCGGCATGGTGAACCCGGCGAACCAGGGCTGCGACGTGGCCGGCTTCCCGAACGGCCGCCGCCCCGGCGACGACGTCACCGACCTCGCGCTCCGCGTCGCGATGGGCTACCTGGCCCCGACCGGCATGGCGCCGAGCGGTGGCCTGCCGTTCGTCGACGGCGCGTACATCGCGCCGCAGTCGTTCCAGGACACCTTCCCGTACCTCAACACCCCGCACCCGGGCGCGCCGTGAGGAACCCCATGAACGCCCTGCGCTGGCTCGCGCTGGCGGCGCTCGTGACGGCGGCGACGGCCTGCGGCGACGACAGCGGGAACAACAACACCCCCGACGCCCAGAACATCGACGCGGCGATCGACGCCCCCGCGGAGGTGACGTTCACCTCCTACGTCCTCGATCTGGTCCTGCACCAGACGGCGGACAACACCGATCCGAAGCCGTTCTCCGACTTCTCGAACCTGCCGGATCCGGATCAGGACAACCCGAACGCCTACGAGGCGCTGTTCCCCTGACAGCCCGCCCGTAGCTCCAGGTCGGCGGCCCCGCGATCTCGCGATCGACGGGGCCGTCGGCGTTTCGGCCGCCGCGATCCGCCGGCGGCGCCGGCCCGTACCGACGGACGAGCGGTGCTATCTTCCCGAGCCATGTCCGCCGATGCGGCGCTGCCCGCGGAGGCCGAGCGCGTCCGGATCGTCGAGGTCCGGCCGCCGTCGGTGGCGGAGGAGACGCGGCTCGCGGTGGTGGCCGTGCTGCAGATCGCGTTCTGGTCGGCGATCGTGATCGGCGCCGAGTACGGCGAGGTCCATCGCCACGACGGCGCCGGCGGCCCGAAGATCGAGGTCAACTACGACGAGGTCGCGTTCAAGACCTTGCCGCCGGAGGACCAGCGGCTGTCCGGCCTGATCGGCGAGGGGATGACCTCGCTCGAGCTCGAGCGCAGCCGCGCGAAGGCGTGGCCGACCGTCGAGACGATGGCGGGGCAGGGCGTGCCGCCGTTCGCGCGCGACCCGATCGATCGCGGCGCGTACACGTGGACGCTGCTGCACGACGGCACGCTGACCGACTACGTCGGCGTGCCGGCGCCCGGCTCGGGGCGCGCGTCGTTCGCGATCGTCTTCATCGAGCCGGAGCCGGGCACGCCGGTCGATCCGAACGCGCTCGTCGACGAGGTCCACCACCGGCTGTCCGACGGCACGATGATCCACGCGTCGTTCTGGCGCGGCCCCACCGGCAGCACGCTCACCGCGGCGACCGATCGGCCGCCGCCCGAGGATGGTTGGCGGCGGGTCACCCGAGGTTCCTGAGGTCCCATGCGTCCGTCGCGCGTCCCGTTGTTCGCCGTCGCCCTGCTCCTGCTCGTGGCCGCCGCCTGCTCGGGCAAGCAGCGCGAGCCGAAGCCCTCGCCGAGCCCGTCCCCGGGGCTCGCGCCCGGGCCATCGCCATCGCCCTCGCCGGGGCCGACGCCGACGCCGACGCCGACGCCGACGCCACCGGCGCCGGGCAAGCCGCTGCGCGTCGGCGTCACGATGCACCCGTACTACTCGTGGACGGCGAACATCATCGCCGGCCTGCCCGACGTCACGCTGGTCGCCGTGCTGCCCGGCGAGGTCGACGCCGGCGACTACCAGCCCGCCCCCGACGACATCGCGAAGATCCGCGACCTCGACGCGATCGTCGTCAACGGCCTCGGCCACGACGCGTTCATCGGCGACATGATCAAGGCGTCGGGCAACGATCACCTGACCGTCATCGACGCCAACGCCGAGACGCCGACCGTGCCGTTCACCCACGGCACCGAGGCCAACTCGCACACGTTCATCTCGTTCACCAACGCGATCCAGGAGACCGGCTACATCGCGCGCAAGCTGGGCGAGCTGCGGCCCGCGCTGGCCGATCGGTTCGAGACCAACGCGCAGACGTACATCGGCCGCCTGCGCGCGATCCGCGCCGCCGCCGCCGACAAGCTGGCGAACGCGAAGATCAAGAAGGTCGTCACCGTCCACGACGGCTACGCCTACCTGCTCGCCGAGTTCGGCATCGAGCTGGCGGGCGTCGTGCAGCCGGCCCACGGCCTCACGCCGTCGGCGGCCGAGCTCACCGACATGATCGAGCTGATGAAGGCGAAGGGCGTGACGGTCGTCCTCACCGAGGAGACCTTCCCGCAGAGGCTGCTCGACACCCTGCAGGCGGCGACCCACGCGAAGGTCTACATCATCAGCCACGTCGCGGTCGGCACCTACGCCCCCGACGAGTACGAGCGGGTCATGCAGCGCAACGCCGACGTCCTGGTGAAAGCGCTGGTCACGGACCCGACGTGAGCGACGCGCCCGAGGTCCGTGACGCGAGTGACGCGAGCGCCGCGGGTGCCGCGGGCGCCGCGAGCGACGCGAGCGCCGGCGACCGGATCGCCCTCGAGCTCGATCGGGTGACCGTGCGCCGCGAGCGGCGGGTCGTGCTCGATCGGGTCTCGCTGACCGTCGCGCCCGGCACGGTCCACGCGGTCGTCGGCCCCAACGGTGCCGGCAAGAGCACGCTCATCGCCGCGGTGCTCGGCCAGGTCGCCTTCGAGGGCCGCATCCGCCTGCACCTGCGCGGCAACGGCCGGGTCGCCTACGTGCCGCAGGGCTTCGACGCCGACCGCACGCTGCCGATCACGATCGCGGAGTTCCTCGCGCTGCCGCGCCAGCGCCGGCCGATCTGCTTCGGGGTCGCGCGCGCCTTGCGGCCGCGGATCGGCGCCCTGCTCGAGCGGGTCGGGCTGGCGGGCATGGAGCGCCGGCGGCTCGGCGAGCTGTCGGGCGGCGAGCTGCGCCGCGTCCTGATCGCCAACGCGCTCGAGCCGTCGCCGGAGGTGCTGCTGTGCGACGAGCCGGCGACCGGCCTCGCCGCCGACGCGGTCGGCCAGCTCGATCGCCTGCTGCGCGAGCTGGCGCGCGACGCCGGCGCGGCGGTGCTGCTGGTCTCGCACGACGCCGCGCAGGTCGAGCGGGTCGCCGATCGCTGCACCCTGCTCGAGATCGCGGTGAAGGCGACCGGCCGCCCGGCCGAGATCCTCGATCGCCCCGACGGGCCGTTCGCGGGCCGGCGCGCGATCGCGGCGCTGGCGGCGCTGGCGGCCTCGGGCGCGCCGGCGGCCGGCCCGGGAGGCGCCGCGTGAGCTGGCTGTACCACTGGTGGATCCCGCTCGCGCAGCTCGTCGGCCTGCCGGCGAAGTTCCAGTACGACTTCATCGCGCGCGGCCTCGTCGCGATCCTGCTGGTCGCGCCGCTGCTCGGCGGGCTCAGCCACGTGATCGTCGCCCGCCGGCTGGCGTTCTTCAGCGCCACGCTCGGCCAGGCGGCGCTCACCGGCCTCACCATCGGCGTCGCCGTCGGCGAGCCGCTCGGCGGGCTGCACGTCAGCATCCTCGGCTTCTGCCTGATCTGCGGCGTCGCGATGGTCTACGTGCGCCGGCGCGCGTCGCTGCCGCCCGACACCGTCATCGGCGTCTTCATGGCGTTCACGCTCGGCCTCGGCGTCTGCATGCTCGTCGCGGCGACCCGCCGCTTCAACATCCACTCGATCGAGGCGGTGATGTTCGGCAGCGTGCTGACCGTGACCGACCTCGACCTCGGCGTGCTGCTCGTCCTCGGCGCCGCGGTGCTGGCGGCGGTCGCCGCCTTCTACAACGTGCTCGTCACCGACAGCCTCAGCCCGGGCCTCGCGCGCGCCGGCGGCGTGCGGACCGCGCTCGTCGAGTACCTGTTCGTCGTCGCGCTCACCTGCGCGATCGTCGTCAGCCTCAAGGTGATCGGCGCCTTGCTCGTCGAGGCGATGGTGGTCGTGCCGGCGGCGTCGGCGCGCAACCTCGCCCGCTCGATGCGCGGCTACCTGGTGTGGAGCATCGTCATCGCGGCGGTCGCCGGCGTGGCCGGCCTGCTGGTGTCGGCGACCTGGCGGGTGCCGACCGGCGGCGCGATCGTGCTCGCGCTCAGCGCGGCGTTCGTGCTGACGCTGGCGGCCGGCGCGATCGCCCGCCGCTGACCGCGCCGCGGCGGCCTGGAAGGCCGTCGCCGGACGCGGCGTTGCGAGGCGGCTCCCGGTACGCGCCGGGAGGTGCCCGCGAATTTCGCGTCGCAGCGGGCACGTCGAACCGTTCGGTGCTCTAGCATCGCTGGGGTGTCGCGCCCGGGCCTCGCCCTCCTGTTCGCGCTGGCGGCCGCCGCGGCGGGCTGCCATGCGACCCGCGGACCGGTGTCGGCCGCCGGGCCCGGGGCGGGCGGCACCGCCGCGGTCTCGCCGCGCGCCGTGCTCGACGCGTACCTGCGCGCCACCTTCAGCCGGCACCACGCGCAGGCGTGGACCTACCTGACCGCCGCCGACCAGCGGCGGGTGCCCCGGGACGCGTACGTGCGCGCCCAGCGCGACCTCGATCGGCTCCGCGCGCAGGTCGACGCGCTCGGCAGGCCGCGGCGCTCGCTCGGCGCCGTGACCGTCGAGGACGATCGGGCGCGCGCCACCGTGACGATCACCACCGGCCTCGGCCGCGACCGGCTCGAGTTCGTCCTCCGGCGCGCGCGCGGCGTCTGGCGGGTCGACTACGCCGCGTCCTGGCGCTCGCTCGACTGACGCCCGGCGCGCCGCGCCCGGCTCAGGTGAGCGCGGCGATGGTCGGGACCGACCAGACGACGCCGACGACGATCGACAGGACGCCGGTGGCGACGGCGAGGCCGCGCCGGGTCTGCGGACGGCGCGCGACCGCGTCGAGGGTCGCGCCGGCCAGGCCCGACGCGATCATCATGCCGGCCACCGAGCCGGCGCCGAACACGGTGATGTAGGTGATGCGCGCGGCGGTGCTGGGCAGGCGGGCGAACACCAGCGCGGTCAGCGCGCCGCTGCCGGCGAGGCCGTGGACGAGGCCGATCACCAGCGGCCGCCAGGCGAGGACGCGCGGGCCGACGTGGATGTGCGCCGGACCGGCGTGGGTGTGGGTCAACCCGCCGTGGTGGTGGGTGGTCACCGGTCCGCGCCGCCCCTCGCGCAGCGCGCGGACGATCGCGCGCACGCCGAGGCCGACCAGCATCATGGCGACCGCGCCCTCGAAGCCGGCGGCCACCCGCGCGGGCAGCACCGCGCCGATCACCAGCAGGATCACGCCGACCACCAGCAGCGACACCGTGTGGCCCACGCCCCAGATCGCCCCGAGCACCGCCCCCCGCCGCGCGCCGCCGCCCTCGCTCACCAGCGTCGAGATCGCGGTCAGGTGGTCCGGCTCGAACGCATGACGGAGCCCGACGAGGAGGCCGAGGAGGATTCCGCCGACGGATGCGAGCATGCCGGAAACCGTACCACCTTCACCGGCGCCGCCCGCGCGGCAGGTCGCCGC
>DASZXE010000457.1:0-19107 GCA_035546475.1 Kofleriaceae bacterium | reverse complement strand
GGTGCCGGGCCGCGTGGCGGCGCCGCGATCACCGTGAAGGCCGCCCACGTCGTCGACGCCGGCGGCCGCGCGTCGGCGGCGAGCGCCGCCCACCGCGCCGCCTGACTCACGCCGAGCGCACGCGCCGGATCGCGCACGCCGCCGGCGTCGTAGAACGCGCGCATCAGCGCCTGCGCCTCGTCGTCGTCGACGGCGCGGTCGCTCGCGATCACCCGCTCGCTGCCCGCGTGCAGGAACGCCGCCGCCAGCGAGCCCCAGCCGCCGTCGTCCTTCGCCGCCGCCGAGTCGCAGCTCGCGAGCACGACCAGCCGGGGCGCGCCCGTCCGCGCGGCGATCGCCTCCGCCGGCAGGTCGCCGTCGGCCAGCTCGAGCGCCGGCTCGCCGTCGACGAGGTGCGCGTGGCCGGCGAAGTGCAACAGGCCGCCCCCGCCGGCGAGCGCGTCCGCCGTCGCCGCCGCGCCGATCACGGCCGGCACGCCGAGCTGCCGCGCGACCTCGTCCGCCTCGTGCTCGGCGGCGACCGCCGTGTGCTGGCGCCCCGCGTAGCCGATCACGCGCGCCGGCCCATCGGCGGGCGGCACCCGCTCGTCGTCGAGCAGGCCGAGCACCCGCTCGACCGGCCGGTGCGCGACCACCAGCCCGTGCGCGTCGCGCAGCGCGGCCGCGGGCGCCCGCGCGATCGGCCCGACGAGCAGCAGGTCGACCGCGTCGGTCCCCGGCGGGATGATCGCGTCGCCGACGATCCGCCCCGACGCCGCGTCGTTCGGGTCCTCGCGCAGCGCCTCGGCCGCGCGCTCGATCGGCGCCGCCTCGCCCATGCACGCGCCGCCCAGCGCGCCGTCGACGGCCTCCAGGCGGCACAGCCGCTCGCCGGCGCGGAAGACCGCGACCAGGTGGCGGCCGCGCCAGGCGGCGAGCAGCTCGCCGGCCCGCGCGGCGACCCGCGGCTGCTCCGACGGCGGTGGCTCCCACATCGGCGTGCGCGGCGGCTCCTGCGCGTCGCGGGCGAGCGCGCGCTCGCGCGGCGCGCCGATGTCCGACACCAGGCGCCCGGCATCGAGCCGGGCCAGCACCTCGAGCGCGTCGGCCCACCGCGCCTCGCCCACCAGGATGCCGAGCAGCTCCTCGTACGCCTGCCGGTACTTGGCGATCATGAGCCCGTCGCTCGCGGGGATGCTCGCGCGCAGCTCCTCGACCCGGCCGATCGCCCGGCGCAGCGCGTCCTCCGCGCCGCGCTCGTCGCCCCGCTGCAGCCGCACCCGCGCCAGATCGATCGGGATCGCGGTGACCATGTCGCCGACCGGCGGCCGGTGGTCCGCGTCCTCGGTCGTCGGGCCGCCGCCGACGAGCGCGTCCTCGAGCTCCTGCTCGGCGCGGGGCAGGTCGCCGCGCGCGCGGTCGATGCCCGCGTAGGAGAACAGCCGCTCGGCGGTCGCGTCCTCGATGGAGAGCGAGAAGGCCAGCTCGAGGGCGCGCTGGGAGGCCTCGTACCGTCGCTGCTCCAGCTCGAGGCCGGCGAGGTTGTGATACGCGGAGTTGAGGACCTGCGTCGCGATGCGATACTCGCCGTCGTGGAACGCGGAGACCAGCGCCCACCGGACGGCGATCCAGACCTCCTCCTCCGCCTGGCGCGGGCCCTGCGCGTCGTAGAGGAGCGTGATGCGCGCCGCGTGGATCCAGCCCTGGCGCACCGGCGGCGGGTGCTTGGCCAGCAGCTCGTCGGTGGCGCGGAGGGCGTCGCCGACGTTGCCGATGCCCTGGATGACGATCGACTGGGCGAGCTGGAGCGTGCTGCGCACGTCGTCGCCGGCGCCCGCGTATGGCTCCATCGCGTCGAGGCCGAGCTGCGCGGTCTCGAGCGCTCCGCCGAGCTCGCCGGCGTCGTAGAGCTTCGGCGCCAGCCACGTCGCGATCCGCGCCACCGAGCAGGCCGGCGCGCCGCGCCGCGCCGCGTCGCGCAGGCGGGCCAGCGCCTCGTCGTAGTCGTCGCGGTCGAACGCGAGCTTGGCGGCGACCCCGGCCGCGGTCCCCGGCTGACCGAGCTCGGCCAGCCGCTGCCCCAGCGCCGCCGTCAGGTCGGGCGCCTCCGCCGGGTAGAAGCTGAGGGCGAGCAGCACGCTCTCGCCGACGCGCGGATCGGGATCTTCGTCGAGCAGCGCGCGGCACTGCGAGATCGCCGACGCGCGGACGACATGGTCGCGGGCGACCGCCTCGATCGCCTGGAAGCACGGCTGCTCGCACCCCGGCTCGCCGCGCGCGCACGGCCAGCCGCAGACATCCGGTGCCGGGTCCGGCCGGCCGCCGGGTTCCTCCGGGTGGAGCGCGAGCACCGCCGCCGCGACGGCCACGAGCCAGCCGCGCGAGCGCAGGGGGCTCGTCACCGGCCCCCGGCGTGCACGGGGCCCGGCTTCGAATCGTGTCGTGTCGACATACGGGCCGTCGCCTGATAGTAGCCGAGGGGGGGCCCCAACCCGTGAGAGGACGAACCATGAGCGAGATGCGAGCCGCGTTGTACGTGTACGACCTCAGCAAGGTGACGATCACGCCGAACGGCTCCATCGACTTCATGCAGATGGCCGACGACTACAGCGCGCAGTTCGTGATGCCGATCTCGACGACGACCACGCTGACGCTCAAGCCGGGCGTCTACGGGTTCGTCTACATGGACAAGCACGGCATCTCGGCGCCGTCGACGGTCACGGTGGTGACCGACGTCGAGAAGAAGAAGCTGTGGCCCGAGCCGCCTCCGCCGCCCCCGCCGCCGTACATCGCGCGCCGCGACTGGCCGGAGCACGCGAAGATCTTCATGACGCCGCTCGGCGTCGACGAGGACGAGGCGGACGACGGGGCAGAGGGCGCGGCGGAGGGCGCGGCGGACGGCGCGACGCGGGCGTGAAGCGTCGGATTCGCGTGGATACCGCCGCCCGGAGGTGAGAAGATCTCCGTGATCAGCGCCCGGGGGAGCCGCCGCGAGGTGGCGGCGTCCCGCGCAACCCGCACCGAAGGACGGCCCTCATGAGCATGCGCATCGCGATCTACGTCTACTCGAAGAGCACGGTCACCGTCGCGCCCGACGTGACGACCGACTTCATGCAGATGAACAACGACTACACGGCCGGCTTCGTGGCGACGATCTCGAGCCCGGTGTCGTACGACCTCGATCCGGGCGTCTACGGCTTCATCTACAAGAGCAGCCACGGCGTCAGCGGTCCGACCTCGATCACGATCGTGACCGACGTCTACGACGTCGAGCGCAAGACCGCGTGGCCGACGCCGCCGCCGCCCCCGCCGCCGCCGTTCATGAACCGGCGCGACTGGGACCAGCACCGGCACATCTTCATGACGCCGCTCGGCTCCACGTTCGTCCTCGGCGCCAACGCCAGCCAGGACTGACGCGGGATGACCGCCGAGATCGTCAGCATCGCGGTGGCGGCTCCGACCGGCGCGTACGGCAAGGAGCTGGGGCCGGCGACCCGGTTCGTCGACGACGCGGCGGCGCACCTGCGCGAGGTGGCCACGCTGCTCGACGCGCGGCTGACGGAGCTGGCGGGCCCGGCGGCGACCTGCGCGGCGGTGAGCGACGCCATCCGCGGCGCCGCCGAGCGCCTGCGGTCGGTGCCCGAGGGGCTGTTCGTGCTGTCGTACGCCGGCCACGGCGGGCGCGTGCGCGACGTCTCCGGCGACGAGGCGGATGGCTACGACGAGGCGTGGGCGCTCGACGACGCGCCGTTCATCGACGACACGCTGACCGAGCTGCTCGCCGGCTTCCACCACGACATCCACGTGGTGCTGATCAGCAACTGCTGCTACTCGGCCGGGATGCTCGACGGGATCGACGCTGCCGCGGCGGCGGCCCCGGCGCCGGCGCCGGCGGGACCGGTCGTGTTCCCGGACGCGGTGCGGCTGCCGCCGGCGCCCGCGCGGTGGCCGGAGGCGAGCAGCGACGGCATCCCGGCGCCGGCGGTCCGCGCCGCGATGATCGCGGCGGAGGCGCCGGAGATCCTGGGGACGGCGGCCGTGCCGCCCGGGGTCGGGACCAACCGCGTCGTCATCGCGTCGTGCGGCGATCACCAGCTCATGATCCTGCCCGACTGCAGCCGACTGACGATGCGGGTGCTCGACGCCGTCTTCCCGGCGGACGGCGCCGCGCGCCGGCGGGCCGCGACCGACTACGCCGCGGTCGAGGCGCTGGTGGCCGGGCTGGCGTCGGTGTCGCAGACGCCGGTCGTGCTGGCCAGCGGGCCGGACCTGCAGCGGCCGGCGTTCGTGCCGCAGCCGCTCGTGCGCCGCTGACCGCGCCGGGGT
Organism: Kofleriaceae bacterium; assembly: GCA_035546475.1. GTDB lineage: Bacteria > Myxococcota_A > Polyangia > Haliangiales > Haliangiaceae > UBA2376. The sequence goes on along the minus strand of DASZXE010000457.1, from coordinate 14,802 downwards.
CGCGACGCCGGCGCGTGTAAGCTGCCGCGGTGCCGTTCCCGGGCTTCGAGCTGGCCTGCGTGGCGATCGTGGCGCTGACGCTGGCGGCGATGGCGCGGGTGCGGCCGTGGCGGGCGCTGCTCGCCGACTACGCCGCGCTCGCGGTCGCGGGCTGGATCGGTGAGGAGACGTGCGTCGCCTGGTACGACTTCTACGGCTACAGCCCGGCGTGGCACGGCCGGCTCGACCGGGTGCCGGTGCTCATCCCGCTGATCTGGCCGCTCGTCATCCTGTCCGCCCGCGCCGTGGTGGACGCGGTGTCAGCCACCCGGCCGCGGCCGGTTGCAGACGCGGTGTCCGGCAGCCGGACACCCGATCCGGAGGTGTCAGCCACCGATCCGCGAGTGTCAGCCACCCCGCCGGCCGGCACGCTGCGTGCCAGCCACCATGCGCTGCTGGTCGGCGCGCTGGTGGCCTTCGACGCGTCCCTGGTCGAGGTCATCGCCGTCCGCGCGAAGCTCTGGGCCTGGGCAGAACCCGGACACCTCGGCGTGCCGGTACTCGGCATCCTCGGCTGGGGCTTCTTCGCCGCCTGCGCCGACGTCGCGCTCGGCCTCCGCCACCGCCTGCGCCACCTCGCCCTCGTCCCGGCGCTCGCCGCGACCCACCTGCTGATCCTCGCCGCCTGGTGGGGCGTCTTCCGCTGGACGGTCCGCGGCCCGCTCGGCGACGCGTCCCTCGCCGGCCTGGCCGCGATCGCCGCGGTCGCGCTCGCCGCCGCGGCCGCCACGCGCCTGCGCGGCCGCGCGCTGCCGCTCGACGTCGCGCTGCCCCGCATGGTGGCGGCGACGCTGTTCGTCGCCACGCTCGCCGTCGTCGCCTCCGCCGATCACCGCCTCTGGCTGCACACGGCGCTGGTGGCGGCGCCGTACCTCGCCGTGACCGACTTCGCGCCGCGCCGGCGCACCGCCTCCTGACCGCGAGCCGCCGCCGCTACCAGTGCAGGTAGACGTCGGCCGGCAGCCCGGCCGCGCGCCACACCGCCGTCCCGACGAGGAACAGCACGAGCTGCGCGGTGCCGACGTGCGTCAGCACGATGCAGTCGCGCGGCGTCAGCCCGCGCTTCCACCAGCGGCGGTAGAGCACGAGCTGCACCGCCGGCGCCACCAGCATGAGCAGCTCGCGCAGGCCGAGGCGCCCCGCCACCACGCCGGCCACCAGCATCGCCGACGCGCCGGCCAGCAGGCCGTCGATGATCTGCCGCGCGCGCCGCACGCCGTGGACGACCGGATACGTCGGCACGCCCTCCGCGCGATCGCCCTCGAGGTCGCGCAGGTCGTACAGGATCTCGTACGTCAGCTCGAACGGCACGAAGAACAGCACGAGCGCCGCGATCGCCATCGCGTCCATGACGCGCGCGACGCCGGTGTCCGCCGCGATCGCGAGCGGATAGACGAAGCACGTCAGCACGAACAGCACCGACGAGCCGAAGTTCTTGAAGAAGTAGATCTCCTTGAAGCGCGACCAGCCGCGCGGCGTCGGCACCAGCCTGTAGTTGTAGGCGAGGCCGATCACCTGCACGGCCACGCGCCACGGCGTCAGCGACGGCCACACGAGGTGCGTCGCCGCGATCGAGCCGACCAGCAGCGCCACCGAGCCGATCGTGATCGCCCCCTTGCGACGCGCGACGCGCTCGGTGCCGCGGATGCCGTTCGCGCGGTCCTCGTCGAGGTCGGTCACGCGGTTCATCAGGTTGATGAGGAACCAGTCGAGGCCCGCGATCGCGCCCGCCGTCCACAGGTAGCGACCCGTCATCAACCAGCCGAACACGATCGCGGCGACCGCGCCGATGAGCAGGATGTGGAAGCGGGTGATCGCCGCCGCGTCGGCGAGCGCGTCCCACACGCCGTTCTCGTCGGCGCGAGGCCGCGTCTCGCCGACGACGTAGTCGTCGGCGGCGGCGGCGGCGCGCACGCCGCGCGGCACGACGCGCACGCTGCGCGGCTCGTCGAGCACACCGGGCGCGGACGCCACGCTCGCGCCGTCGCGCGGCGCATCGTCGTCGGTGGCCGGGGGCTCGCTCGGGTGCCTCGAGACGGAACGTTCCACGGTCGTCACTCTAACCTGACCGATCGACGAGGTCGGATCGTCAACGGTTCCCGGCAGGTCCGGCCACAGGGGTTGACGATGCCGTCGTCGATGATTCTGTTGTCAGTATCATGAGGTTCCACCCCAGCACCGAATCGACCGGCAATGTGCCGATCGCCGCGGGCACCAATGCCGACGCCCCCGAGACGGCCATTGCCCGCCTTCGTGCAGCCCTGCACGAGGCGGCTGAAGCAGCGGTCCAGGCCGGGGTCGAGCTCGAGCCGTGGATGCAGGCTTGCTGGGCCGCGTACGTCGAGCACCGGCCCGGTCTCCGCCAGCACCTGGAAGACGTCCAGCTCGCCAACCAGCTCGAGGAGCTCCGCCAGCGTGGCCAGGTCGGCCAGGCCTGAAGCGCCTCCTCGGCGAGCTTGAAGCGGGCTCCGGCGCACCGGAGCCTGCTTCGTTTTCGGCCCTCGGACGCGAGCCGCGAGGCGCCAGCTGCAAGGCGCAAGGCGCAAGGCGCAAGGCGCAAGGCGCGCGCAGGCTGCGATCGACGCGCGGTTCGCGCAGACGCCGCGCGGTCACGAATGGATCGGCTTGCGCTCGATGGTGAGCTCGATCGGTGCGCCGGCGCGGTCGAAGGTCACGCGGACCGTGCTGCCCGCCGCACCGCGCAGGCGCGCGACCGCGCCGTCGAGGCCCGTCGAGGTGACCGGCGCGCCGTCGACGGCGACGATGTGATCACCGACGAGGACACCGGCGTCGGCCGCGCCGCCACCGGGGATGACGGCGTTGACGCGGAGGGCGTCCCCGTCGGGGCCGACGGCGACGCCGATGCCGACCAGCTCGAGCGTCGGCGTCTCGCCCGGCGCGAGCGGCGTCAGCGCGATCGTGAGCGGACCGATCACGCCGCCGTCGACGGCGGTGAGGCCGGCCTCGATGCGCGGGTGGTGCCCGCCCGCGCCGATGAACAGCGAGAGCGGGCCGGGCGGCACGCCGAGCAGCTCGAACGTGCCGTCGTCGCGCGTGACCGTGCCCGCGTTGGCCGGCTGCGCGCTGGCGCCGCCGCCGCGCGCCTCGCGCATGACGCGCGCGTTCGCGAGCGGGGCCTTCGAGTCGCGGCGGAGCACGACGCCGCGCACGATCGCGCCCGCCGACAGCCGCAGCGTCGCCGGCACGCCGGTGCGGGCCGCGGTCGGCGCGCTGGGCGCGAGGCCGGGCGCGCTGGCCACCAGCTCGTAGGCGCCCGGCTCGACCGTCTCGCGGAACCGGCCCTCGCCGTCGACGGTCGAGCGCGCGGCGATCAGCTCGCGCTCGACGCCGTGGACCTCGAAGACGAGCAGCGTGAACGCGGCCACCGGCGCGCCGGCCGCGTCCTCGACGGTGCCGAGCAGGTCGGCGCCGCGCCCGAGCGTGAGGCGGAGGTCGGCGCCTGCCGCCACCGCGCGGGCGATCGCCGGCGCGCGATCCTCGGCCCGCGCCGAGACATCGTAGCGGCCGCGATCGAGGTCGCGCAGGACGAAGCGGCCCGCGGCGTCCGACGTCGCGAACGCGGCCGCGCGCGCGGTCCTGGCGGCGGCGGCGACCGCGGCGGCGCCACCGGCCGGGTCGGCGACCGCCTCGGCGTGCAGCAGCGCGCCCTCGATCGGCGTGCCGTCGGCGTCGGCGACGACGCCGGTGATCGTGCCGTCGGCGGCGACGTCGCCGTCGAGCCGGATCGTCATCGTGTGGGTCAGCGCGACGTCGCCGTCGAGCTGGGCGTGGCCCACGCGGCCGCGCGCGCTCGCCTCGAGCACGGCGTCATCGGGCGCGTGGAAGACGAACGCGCCGTGGGCGTCGGTGGTCCAGCTCGTGGCGACGGTGGCGAGCGTCTGCTCGCCGGCGGGGCTGCCGAGCAGCCGCACCGCCGCGCCCGCGACCGGCGCGCCGCCGGCGTCGACCACCAGGCCGCGATAGTCGATCGCGGGGAACAGGAAGATGGTGACGCCGCTGACCCGCGCGCCGGCGCGCGCCGTCAGCCGCACCGCGCTGTGCCCCCACTCGGGGGCGAACGGCAGGAAGCCGGCGGCCTCGGCGGCGGCGAGCGTGTAGCTGCCGTCGGTGGCGAGCACGCTGAACGCGCCATCCGGGCCGGAGCGCGCGGTGATGACGTCGTCGCTGCCGTCGCGGCCGAACGTCAGCTCCGCGCCCGCGACGCCATCGCCGGTCGACCAGTTGATGACGCGTCCGCGGAAGCCGGCGGCCGCGGCGGCGACCTGCTCGATCACCGCGCGGCCCTGCCCGGGCAGCGGATCGGGCAGCGTGTCGTCGACGGCGCCGGGCCGTGGCGCGGGCAGGCGCATGCCCGGCGCGACCCGATCGGCGGTGGCCGCCGGGCGCGCGGCCGTCCGGGTCGCGGCGGCCGGCGCCGGGTGATGCGCGCCGAGGTGGCGCACCGCGAGGACGCCGCCGGCCACGAGCAACAGCAGCAGCGCGACGAGGACGAACGACGCCTTGGTCTTCATGACGGCTCCGGTGGCGAACGCGCCCGGCACCAGCGCCCGCTGCCAGCGGCCGCGGGGCTGATCGCGATCGAGGGTCGCGCGCATGCGGTCGAGGGCGGTCTTGAGCCGCCAGCGGATGGTCCCGTCGGGCACGCCGAGCTGGCGCGCGATCGCCGCCGCGGTCATGCCGTCGAGGTAACGGAGGACGAGCACGAGCCGCAGCGGCTCGTCGAGGGCGACCAGCGCCGCGCCGACCCGTTCGAGCGTGCGCGCGCGCTCGAGCAACGCGTCGGGACCGGCTGGCTCGGCGGGAGCCTCGACGGCCGCCTCGCGCGCCGCGCGCCGGCCGGCGGCGCGCCGGATCATCCGCCAGCGGTTGCCGAGCGCCGTCGCCAGCCACGGGCGCACCGGCCGGTCGGTCGCCGGCGGGTGCTCGAGCGCCGCCACCGCGGTCTCCTGCAGCAGGTCGTCGGCCTCGACATCGCCGCGCACCAGCGACCGCGCCAGCGCCCGCAGGCCGTCCAGCTCGGCGCTCAGGTCGACGGCGCGCGCGCTCACACCTCGATCATGCCGCCCCCCCGCCGACCGTTGGCGGGATTCCACCGGCCGTACCCGTCCCGTGCGCGGCGCTGCGGGCGCCGCCCCCGCCGGTGACCGCCTCGGCGATCGTGGGAGATCCGACGGCGCGTGCTATGGATAGCGATGGGCGGGCGCATCCTGATCGTGGACGACGACGACGACGGCGTGATGCTGCTGCGAGGCGCGCTCCGCCGCCGCGCCTACGATGTCGAGAGCGTGCCGTCCGGCGAGGCCGCGCTGGCGTGGCTCGCCGCCGGCGAGGTCGACCTGGTCCTCGCCCACGTGCGGATGGACGGCATGTCGGGCGTCGAGCTGTGCGCCGCGGTGCGCGCGGCCCATCCCGACCTGCTCACCATCGTCATGAGCGGCGACGGGATGCTCGACGGCGCGGTCGCCGCCATCCGCGCCGGCGCCTACGACTACATCCGCAAGCCGATCGATCTCGACGCGATGGTGCTCGCGATCGAGCGCGCGATCGCCCACGTGACGATGGGCCGCGACCTGCGGCGGCTGCGCACCGTCGTCGAGGCCGTCCGGCCGGTCACGACGATCGTCGGCGACAGCCCGGCGATCCGCCAGGTGCTCGAGCTCCTCCACAAGGTCGCCGACCGCGAGGCGATCGTGCTCATCACCGGCGAGAGCGGCACCGGCAAGGAGCTGGTCGCCCGCGCGCTCCACGACGCGTCGCGCCGGCGCGACCTGCCGTTCGTCGCCATCAACTGCGCGGCGGTGCCGCCCGGGTTGCTCGAGAGCGAGCTGTTCGGCCACGTCAAGGGCGCCTTCACCGACGCGCGGCGGGCGCGGCCGGGGCTGTTCGTGCAGGCCGCCGGCGGCACCATCCTGCTCGACGAGATCGGCGACATGCCGCTCGAGATGCAGGTGAAGCTGCTGCGCGTGCTGCAGGAGCGCAAGGTGCGCCCGGTCGGCGGCGAGGACGAGGTCCCGTTCAGCGCGCGGGTGATCGCCGCCACCAACCGCGACCTCGAGTCGGACGTCGCCGACAAGCGCTTCCGCGAGGACCTCTACTACCGCGTCAACGTGGTCCAGATCTCGCTGCCGCCGCTGCGGGCCCGCCCCGCCGATCTGCTGGCCATCGCGCACGCGTTCATCCAGCGGATCTCCGCGCGGATCGACAAGCCGGTGACCGGCATCGCCGCCGACGCCGCGCGCCTCATGCTCGACTACGACTGGCCGGGCAACGTGCGCGAGCTCGAGAACACGCTCGAGCGCGCGATCACCCTCACCAGCTTCAACGAGCTGGCGGCCGTCGACCTGCCCGACAAGATCCGCCACCACCGCCGGGCGATCCTGGCCACGGCGACCGGCCGCCCCGACGAGCTGATCTCGCTGGCCGAGGTCGAGCGCCGCTACGTCCGCCAGGTGCTGGCCGCGGTCGGCGGCAACAAGACGATGGCCGCGCGCATCCTCTGCATCGATCGCCGCTCGCTGTACCGCGTCCTCGAGGGCGATGACGCCGTCGTCCGGCCGCCGAGCTGACCCGGCACGCGACGTGCTCCACCGGGGCGCGTGCGCCGAGCCATCCAGGTGTTGCTGGTCGAGGATGACGAGCTGGTCGCCTTCAACACGCGGCGCGCGCTGCGCCGCAGCGGGGTGGTCGCGGCGGTCACGCTGGCGGCCGACGGACGCGAGGCGCTCGACCGGCTGCTCGGCGGCGGGTTGACCGGCCACATGCTGGTCGTGATCACCGACCTGCAGATGCCGCGGCTGTCCGGGCTCGAGCTGGTGGCGGCGATCCGCGCCGAGCCGGCGCTGCGCGCCCTGCCGGTGGTGGTGCTGACCACCTCGACGGAGGACGCCGATCGCGCCGCGGCGCTCGCGCTGGGCGTCGCCGGCTACTTCGTCAAGTCGTCGGCGCGTGCTCCCCTCGACGACCTGCTGCACTGGGTCCTCGGCTACCACGCCGAGATCCCGGATCCTGCGACCGGCTCGTAGGCGCGGCGACGGTGTGCGCCGGTGCCCGCTTGCCGGCGCACGCCGACGGCGGCGTGGCAGGTGCTAGATGCGCCCGCTGACCTCGGCCGGGAGCACCGGCGTGGGCGCGGGCTGGTTCACGTCCTCGGCCGTCGGCGTGGGCTCGGCCGCCGCGGTCGGCTGCGCCGCCGCGACGCCGTGGACGCCGAGGTACTTGCTCGACTCGAGCCACTGGGTGAGATCGCGGCTGACCATGTCGGGGAGCTTCTGCAGGTCGCCGGTGAGCATCGTCGGCAGCCGCGCCAGGGCGCCCTCGATGTCGCCGCGGGTCGACGGGCTGTTGGCGCTGTCGGCGAGCGCGCGGGTCAGCTCCACGCGGCGGGCCTCGACCTGGGCGACGAGCGTGAGCGTGGCGATCGGTTCGTGCTGGTTCTCGTTCTTCGGCGTTTGCATGCCCGTCGTCACTGCACGGGACGTGCCGCGATCGCTCGCAGACCGAGGAGGATCAGCGTCGGATGACCGACCGGGCCCCACTCGGCTTCGAGGGCGGCCCAGCTCCGCGTCCGCCAGCCTCTCGCGGGATCGATCGTCACGAACCGATCGCGCTCCGCGTGCACTCCGACCAGGACCTCGTAGTGGCCGCGCGCGCGGTCGCGGCCGTAGCGGAGCAGCAGGCCGAGGATCACCGGCCGGCCCGCGCGGAGCTCGTGGATCAAGGTGGCGCGATCGCCGGCGATGGCGAACGCCGCGAGCCCGTGCGCGCTCGCAGCGTCGCGGAGGTCGCCGAGGCGGGTCCCGGCGGCGCCGGGCGCCGGCAGGGCCGCCGCCGCCTCGTCGACGGAGCGCAGCACCGACCAGCGGCGCGCGACCATCGCCAGTGCCGCCGCTCCGCAGTCGCTCTCGCCCGCTTGCCGCAGCGCGACGGTCGGCGCGGCGACCAGCCAGCCGGGCTCGGCGACCAGCCGGGCCGGATCGATCGGCCGGGCGCCGCCACGGTACGACACGCAGCCGGCGACGGCGGCGAGCACCAGCGCCCGCGCGGCGGCGCACACCATCACAGCAGGATCACCAGGACGACGACGAGCAGGACGACGACGGCGGTGCTGCTGGCGACGATCGTCACCTGGCCGCCACCGCGGAAGTCGGCGACCGGCCCGGCCACGGCGTCGCGCGCGGCGTACGCATCGGCATCGGCGGTGGCGGCGGCGGCCTTCGGCACGGCGGCACCGGCGGCAGCCGGGGCGGCCGGAGCGGCGAGGTTGGCGGCGGGCGGGGCGGCGAGCGCGGTCGCCGGGGCGGCGAGCAGGGCGGCGGTGACCAGGAGCGTGGACCAGGCAGGCATGAGCATGGCGAGCGCCTCTGCACCTGCCGCGCCGGCCGGTCCCGGTCCGTCGGCACGCGAGGTGCGCGCTCGCCGACGGCCGGCGCTGCCCGGTCAGGGCTTCGTGACCGTGTTGCTCGCCATGGTGACCGCCGCGATCCGCGCGAGCGCGCGGCCGTCGAGCGTCGCGCCGGTGCCGATGGTGATCGCCTGGTCGGCCATGATCGTCCCGTGGAAGGCCGAGGTGGTGCCCAGGGTCGCCGAGGTGCCGACCTGCCAGTAGACGTTGGCCGCCCGCGCGTCCCCCGCGAGCACGACGCGGCGACCGGGGCTGGTGGTCAACGTCGACGCCATCTGGAAGATGAACACGGCGCCGGCGTCGCCTTGCGCATCGAGGGTCAGGTCACCCGAGGTGACCTCGAGCGACGACGTGGAGTGGTAGAGCCCGGGTGTCAGCGTCATGCCGCCCAGGTTGCCGGCGACGGTGATGGCGCACAGCGTCCGGCCGGCCGCGTCGTCGTAGGCGGTCGTCAGGTCGGCGGTCGCCTGGGCGGCCACCGCGTCGCCGGCGTGCTGGGCGCCGGTGACGTTCCCGGGCGGGAAGCCGACCACCGCGCTGCCCGGACTGACGCCGAGGTCGCCGGTGACCTGGGTCGGCCCGGTGCTGGTGACGGTGGCGCCGGCCAGCACGGCGAAGCCGGCGGCCGAGCCGAGGGCGACCGGCTGCAGGCTGCAGGCGTTGCTGCCGTCGAGGCCGGCGTCGGCGAGGCCGGCGTCGCCGTTGCGGGCATCGACGTCGCCGTTGCGGGCATCGACGTCGCCGGTGGCGGCGTCGACCTCGTCGCCGGCGAGCGGGAACTCGACGAGCTGGTCGCCGCAGGCCGGCAGCAGCGCGAGGAGGAGGAGGACAGGCGAGGTCTTGCGAAGGAGGACGCTCATGGCGTGGTGCCCTTGTCGACGATGATGAAGCTGACGACGAACTCGACGCGCCGGTTCGCGACGCGGCCGCCGCGGGTGTCGTTGCTCTGGCTGGGGGCGGTCGAGCCGAAGCCCCGCGCGATCAGGCGCTGGGCGGCGATGCCGTGCGCCACCAGGTAGTCGCGCACCGCGTCCGCGCGGGCCTCCGACAGGGTCTGGTTGTGGGGATCGGCGCCGTCCGACGACGCGTTGCCGTCGATCTCGACCTTGAAGCCGCGGTTGTCGTCGAGGGCGCGGACGACCTCGTCGAGGAGCGGGCGCGAATCGTCCTCGAGGTCGGCGGAGTCCCAGGCGAAGGCGATGTGCTGCTTCAGCTCGAGCTTGTCCGGCTCGACGACGACCTGGACGTAGGGCGGACAGCCGCGGTCGGCGGCCAGCCCGGCGACGTCGGGGCAGAGGTCGTCGCCATCGGCGACGCCGTCACCGTCGCGATCGGCGACCGCCGCCGGCTCGACCGGGACCCGCTCGGCGGGCGGCACCACGGCCGCGACGTACATGCGGCGCCGCTCGAGGCCGGTGCCGATCTCGAGGCCGAGGCCGACGGTCAGGAGCTTGGCGTCGCGGTCGTCGTAGTCGGCCCGCTCGCCCTGGAGGATATGGGCGTAGCGGACGTACGGTCCGAGCCAGAAGCGGCGGTTGTCGTCGAGCGGGACGGCGGCGCCCACGCCGGCCGCGAAGCCGGGGCGGCCGAGGTCGCCGGTGCGGACGTACAGCAAGTCGGCGTCGAGCCACGGCGACAGGGCGTGGATGCCGCGGCGGCCCGGCGCCGCGTCGTGCGGCCGCATGAGCCGCGCGCCGGCGCCGAACGACCACGCGTTGCGCGCCGACGCCATCTCGTCCGTGGAGGGCAGCGTGGTGAAGGTCGCCGCTGGGCCGACGGCGAGGAAGCGGCTGACGCCGAACATCACCTTGACGGTCTGACCGAAGCCGGTCCCGGCCAGGTCGGCCTGCGGGTCGGTGAGCGCCGTCGCGACGCCGGGCTCGATGCGGACGGATAGCTCGAGGCCGGGAGCGAGGCCGCGGGCCGGCTCGGCGGAGCGGCTGTCGTCGAGGTCGGCGTCCTGGGCGTGGGCGAGCGGGACCAGGAGCAGGAGCGCCGCGCCCATCGCAGCCCCCCTGACGACCTCCGGAAGGTGTTGCTTCGTGTGCATGCTGATCCCCTCAGCACGTTCCGGGCCGTCGGCGATCCGGCGCTCGATCAGCCGTCCGCCGCACCGGCGGCGCCGGCCTCGGGCAGGACGATCTCGAAGCGCGCGCCGGCGCCGGGCTGGCTGGTCACCGTCGTGGTCCCGCGATGGGCCTCGACGAGGCCCTTGACGATCGCGAGGCCGAGGCCGGCGCCACCGCGGCGGCGCGCGCCCTGCCGGTAGCGCTCGAACACGAACGGCAGCTCGTCGGGCGCGATGCCGGGCCCGCGATCGGCGACGGTGATCGCGACCTCGCCGGCGCGCGCGACCACCGCGACCTCGACCGCGGCGCCGCGGGCGTGGACCAGCGCGTTGCCGAGCAGGTTCGACAGCACCTGGTGCAGCCGATCGCGATCGCCGACGATCGCCGACGGCGCTCCGGGCAGCACGACCGCGACGGCCGAGCCCGCCGCGGCGGCCGCCGGCTCGTGATCGCGGCAGACCTGGCGGACCAGCTCGCCGACGTCGAAGCGGGCAAGCTCGAGCTTGAGCCGGCCGCTCTCGATGTGCGCGACGCGCAGGAGATCGTCGATCAGGCGCTCGCTGCGCGTCACCGCCCGGCGGATCGCCGCGACGCACTCCTGGCGCTCGTCGGCGGGCAGCTCGCCGCCCAGCCCGTCGCAGGCCAGGCCGATCGCGCTGATCGGCCCGCGGAGATCGTGCGACACGATCGCGAGCACCTCGTCCTGCGCGCTCCGCCGCGCGTGCTCGGCGAGCCTGCGGGCGGTGATGTCGACGATCGCCAGCACGGCACGCGGCGGCTCGCCCGCGCGCTGCGGCAGGACGACACCGTCGATCATCGCGTCGAGCCGCTGGACGCCCGGCCGGGTCAGGGCGACGTCACCGCACCGGGCTCGACCGGCCGCGAAGACCTGGCCGAGGAACGCGCCGAACCGCTCGCGGCCGGCGGGGTCGACGAGCTGGTCGATCGAGGTCGCCAGCAGGTGGGCCCGCGCGCCGTCGAGGATCGCCTCGGCGGCGTGGTTGAGATCGACGATCACGTGGTCGGTATCGACGGTGAGGTACGGGGTCGGCGCCTGCTCGTAGAGCGCACGGAACCGGTCGCGCGCGATGATCAGGAGCTGGTTGCCGCGCTCCAGCTCGTCGTTGACGGCGGCGAGCGCGCGAACCTGCTCCTCGAGCTCGGCCTGCCGCCGCTCGAGCGCGCGGATCCGGGCGGCGGCGTCGCCTTCCTCGTCTCCCTCGCGGCCCGCCGTCGGCTTCACGGTGCAGGACACGGGGGATCGGTCGGAAGTCACGGCCGCGGCCCCGCCGGGGGCACCGCGATCAGCGCGGCGGCGCGGGCGGTCTCGGCGGCCTCCATCGCGGCGTCTCGCCGGCGGCGGCCACGCAGGCGCCGGGCGAGCGGCCGCACCCGGCGGACGCCGTGAACGGCCGCGGTCGACGCCGCGAGCATGAACAGGCCGACCACCGCGTAGGCGACGAGCGTCACCCGGCCGCCGACCACCATCGTCACCCCCAGCGAGGCGGGCGCGCCGAGGGCGGTGAACAGCGCCGCGTTGGAGCCCTCGGACAGGCCGAGGCCCATCGGCACCACCGACGACACCATGCCGAGCAGCGCGCCCGCCGTGCCGATGGCGGCGATGGTGCCGACGCCGGCGTGGTAGCCGACCGAGCGGAGCACCGCCCACATCGAGGCCAGCGACAGCGCGCGCGACACCACGATCCACACCAGCGCGAGCCAGCGGGCGCGGAAGCCGCCGCCGTCCGCGGCGCGGTAGGCGTCGATCGGCGCCACTCGCTCGCGCCAGCGCTTCGCGCGGGCCGCCGACAGGACGCGCACCCGCCGCCCGGCCGCCACCAGCGTCGCCAGCATGCCCCGCCGCCACAGCGCGATCCCACCGGCGAGCACGGCGCCCGCCAGCCCGCTGCCGACCAGCAGCAGCACGACCACCGCGCGTGGCAGGTCCAGCACCAGCGCGCAGACCGGCGTACCGGCGGCGATGGTCAGCAGCCGGACGCCCAGCTCCGCCAGGTTGTACTGGAACACCGCGGCGATCGCCCGCTGCGACGAGGTCCGCTCCATCAGCGTCGTCGCCTTGGTGGCCTCGCCGAGGCTGCCCAACGGGGTGACCGCGTTGATGGCGCGGCCGGCGACCTGCGCCCGCAGCACGTGCAGGAAGGACGAGCGCCGGCCGCCGGTGCCGAGGAAGACCGAGAGCGCCGCGCTGTCGCACAGCGTGATCACGACCTCGAGCAGGACCACGGCGACGAAGCCGAGGCCGATGGCGCCGAGCTGGTGCAGGAGCGTCGTCGGTCCGACCGACCAGATGGTGACGCCGAGCGCGACGACCGCCAGCGCGAAGGAGATCCGGGTGAAGGTCCGGGTCCAGGAAGGTCGAGCGTCGTCGGCGGCGAGGGAGGCGGTGGGGGCGGGGTCGGCCAAGGTGCCTGCGGCCAGTGCACCTGCCGGGCCATCGGGGGCGCGATCCGGCCGACCGCGGCGCGGCCCGTCGACCGGCGCGCGGCATGGCGAGCGCCGGCGCACGATCGGCATCGCCCACCCACGCGGCGCACGCGACCGGCGCGATGGGGTCGGCGGCCGTGGCGGTCAGCGACGCTCGGGCGGGTGTCGACCGGGGATGCGCGGCGCCTGGAAGCGGTTCGATCGAGTCGCTGCCCGAGGCCTACCGACGGGGGGGCGCCGGCCGCCCGACGACGCCGGCGGCGCGCACGCGAGTTGCAGACGCCGTCGATCATGCAAATGGACATCGTCACGTGGCTCATCGTCGGTCTGGTCGCTGGCCTCCTCGCCTCCGCGGTGCTGCGGGGCTCCGGCCTCGGGCTCCTCGGCGAGATCGTCGTCGGCATCATCGGCGCGTTCGTCGGCGGCTGGGCGTTCCGCGAGCTGCACTGGCAGACGCCCTTCACCGGCCTCGCCGGCGTGATCGCGGTCGCCTTCTGCGGCGCCGTCCTCGTGCTGCTCGCGGTGCGGCTGGTCCAGCGACTCACCGTCCGCGCCTGAAGAGGTGGTGAACCAGGCCGCCCGTCATCGCGACGGGCGCAGCGGCAGCCGCGTGTCGTGGTCGCTCAGCCACGACAGGACGCGGACGAGCAGGTCCCCTCGGCCCGCCCTCACGAAGTAGCCCTGGACCTGCATGCGGGTGGCCTCGGCGCGATCGAGCGGAGCTGCCGACGCGGTGAGCACCGCGAACGGCGTGGCCTCGAAGGCGAGCCGCCGGCGGAGCGCCACGATCAGCTCCATGCCGGTCACGCGCGGCATCGACAGCTCGCTGACGATGATCAACTGGTACGGCGAGCACGCGCCGCTCTGCAGGCGATCGAGCGCGTCCTGACCGTCGATCGCGATGGTGACCTTCGCCACCCGCGCGAGCGACGCGAAGGCGCGGCTCGTCACGATCGCCGTCAGCGGGTCGCACTCGACGAGCAGCACGTGGACCGAGTCCCGTCCGTACGGAATCGCGGCGGCGGCGGCCACCCGGCCGTCGGTCATGCGACACCGGTGGCCATCACCGACCTCGCGCGATGAGCGGGTCGTGCACGTCAGCCGCCGTCTGCGGCCAAGGCCGGCAGGGGCTCGAGCGCCTGCCAGCAGAAGCCGCAGCGCGAGGCGGCACGCATGCCGACGTGGCGGCAGTGGGGGCACGTGCGCAGGGCCGGCTCGGGGCCGAGCGCGAGCAGGTCGACCAGGTCGGCCCAGGCGCCGGGCAGGCCGTCGGCGGGCGCGCCGTCGGCGGAGGCCGGCGCGTGGCCGGTCGAAGGCAGCGCGGTGATGGCGCGGTCGACCCGCGCGACGGCGGCGCGCAGCCGCGAGCGGGCGGGATCGGGACCAGGGAAGGCTTCGGTCATGGCGAGACTCCAGAGGAGGTGGACGGCGACGGTCGCCGGGGGCGAACAGCAGATGGCGGTGGGCGTGCACGCGGCCGTCGAGACCGTGCGCTCGCCGGTGATCGCGGCGCGATCGCCGGCGGCGAGGCTCATCGACGCGGCGGCGCGGCGAGCGAGCTCGTGTGCGGGCCGCGCAGCCTCGTGCACGCGCGGACCCGGCGGAGCCGGTCGGCCTGCGAGGCGGTGGCGGTCGGCGCAAAGCGCGACGTCGCCTTCGCGGGGAGCGCGGTGGCGTCGACGGACGTGGCCGGCAGGTCGGGACGCGAGAGCACCTCGTCGGCCGGATCGGTCATGGCGCGTTCCTCATGCCGCGAGCGGGTGCACGGTCCGCGCCAGGGCCGGATCCGTCGCGATCCGTCGCGATCCGCCGCGGTCCGTCGCGATC
>DASZXE010000456.1:0-10806 GCA_035546475.1 Kofleriaceae bacterium | reverse complement strand
GCGGGTGGCCGCGCTGTGGGCGGCCGCGCTGTGGGCGGCAGCGCTGCGGGTGGCCGCGCTGCGGGCGGCCGCGCTGCGGGCGGGTCGACGGCGGGGCTCATCGATCGGCGAGGACGCGCGCCATGGGGCCGGGCGCTCGCGAGGGGCTGCGCATCGTCCGGTGGCGCGAGTCGTCCGGGAATGGCCGGCTGCCGGACGGCACCGTCCGGTTTTGGGACGTACTCGGACGGGTCATGACGTGATCCTGCGGACCTGGAGCTGGCCAGGAACCTGCACGAGGGGCGGGGGATGCTGCCCCGTCCAGTCGTCGCCGGCGAGACCGTCATGATCACCCGGCGGTGCACCCAGCGGCAGTTCCTGCTGCGACCCGATCCCCAGCTCAACCAGATCTACCTCTACGTGCTCGGCCTGGCGGCGCAGCGCGCCGGCATCGACCTCGTGCACGCGACGGCGATGTCCAACCACGCCCATCCGGTCATCCACGATCGCGACGGCGCGCGGGTCGCCTTCTACCAGTACCTCCACCAGCTCGTCGCGCGCGCGGGCAACGCCCTGCGGAGGCGGTTCGAGAACCTGTGGGCATCGGGGCAGACGTCGGTGGTGCGGCTGGTCGAGGTCGACGACGTGATCGAGAAGGTCGTCTACGCGGCGACCAACCCGGTCACCGCGGGCCTCGTCGCGCGCGTGCATCACTGGCCGGGCGTGAACACGCTCGCGTTGCTGCTCGAGAAGCGGTCGCTGGTCGTCAAGCGGCCGCGGATCTTCTTCAGCGAGCAGATGCCGGAGGAGGTCACGCTGACCTTCTCGATCCCGCCGGAGCTGGGCGACACCGACGAGATCCTGGCGCGCATCCGGAGGCGGGTCGCGGAGGTCGAGGCCGCGCACGAGCGCGCGCGTGCCCGCACCGGTGCGCGCGTCCTCGGCCGCCGCGCCGTTCGCAAGCAGTCCTGGCGCGACCGGCCCGGCACCCCGGCGCCCCGCTTCGGCCTGCGGCCGCAGGTCGCCGCGCGCAACCGGTGGGCGCGGGTCGAGGCGCTCCAGCGCAACCGGGACTTCCTCGACGCATATGCCCAGGCCCGCGCCCGCTGGCTGGCCGGCCGCCCGGCGGTCTTCCCGTACGGCACCTACTGGCTGCGCCACTTCGCGTTCGTGCCGGTGGCCGGCCCTCCCGAGATCCCCATCGTCAACTGACGACCTCCTCGCCTCGCCGCATCGCCCTGGCGCGTCCCATCCGGCACGCGCCGTCGCGGCGTGGCCGGCCTCCGACGCGCCGTCGCTCCCGCCATCCTCCCGCCCCGTCCCGCGTCGACCGCCGCCCCGGCTCAACAGCGCCCCGCCGTCATCCCTTCAACTACAACCCTCGGTCCGAGGGGGGGGGACCACAACCCTCGGGAGCGCGCGGCGCTCGCGTCAGCGGCCGGTCAGCGTCGAGCGGGTGACCTGGCCGTCGCGCTGCGCCTGGTAGAGCGTGCCGGACGGCAGCTCGAGGCAGGTGAGCGGGCCGCCCTTGCCGGCGCCGGTGTCGAGGCCGATGAGCGGCCCGCGTAGCCAGGGCGCGGCCCGGCCCGGCTCCGGCGGCGGCAGGTCCTCGACGGGCGTGTGGCCGAAGACGAGCGGCGGGCCGCCGTAGCCGGTGAAGAAGTCGGGCTCGCGCTGCCAGAGCAGCGACGCCGGCGCCGACGCCTCGGGCGGCGACCAGGTCGTGCCCTCGCCCTCGAGGCCGGCGTGGACATACGTCGCGTGCGCGTCGCGGTGCCACAGCGGCAGCGACCGGATCCACGCGATCACCGCCGCCGGCATCCACGCGCCGACGTCGAAGAACCGGTTCATGCCGTCGCGGTCGAGCTCGCCGAGGCTGGCCGGCGCCGGCCGGTCCTCGTACGACGCGAAGGTGGCGAGCACGCCGTTGCCGGGCGGGATGAGGAACGACGGGTCCTTGCCGTCGACGATCTGCAGCAATGCGTCCTCGTGGTTGCCGCGCAGGCAGACGACCTGGCCGGCGGTCTGCTCGGGCAGCCGGCGCAGGATCTCGATCACGCCGCGCGGGTCCGGCCCGCGATCGAGGTAGTCGCCGAGGAAGACCAGCGCGTCCTCGGGCCCGATGAACGGCAGCGCGCCGAGCAGCGCCGACAGCAGCGCCCGCTCGCCGTGGACATCACCGATGACGAACGTGCGGGAACGACTCACCTCG
Organism: Kofleriaceae bacterium; assembly: GCA_035546475.1. Taxonomy (GTDB): domain Bacteria; phylum Myxococcota_A; class Polyangia; order Haliangiales; family Haliangiaceae; genus UBA2376. Next base: position 8,615 of record DASZXE010000456.1, on the reverse strand, counting down.
CCATCGTCTCATCGATGCCCCGCCCGCGCACCGGTGCGCGGCGTCGCGCGTTCGCGCTTGCGCCGCGCGCCCGATGCTGTACAGCCGTCAACGGACCGGGCTTCCCAGTCGGCAGACACCCTGGCAGCTCGCTCGCCGGGGTGTTTCGCTTTCGGGCGCGGGCGTCGCAGGCCGGGGCGGGTCAGGCGGTGCGCTTGCGGTAGCTCCACACCGCCAGCGCGTTGAAGGCGAACGCGAAGCCGATGAGCCGCACCAGGGACGGCAAGAGGTCGGCGATCGTGCTGCCCTTGATGTAGACCGCGCGGATGATCTCGATGAAGTAGGCGGGCGGGTTGAACGCCGCGATCCACCGGGCCCAGCCGGGCATGCTCTCGATCGGCGTGTAGAGCCCGCCCAGCAGGATGAAGACCATCATCACGAAGAACGAGAACAGGGTCGCCTGCTGCTGGTGCTCGCTGATCGTGCTGATGAACAGCCCGACCCCGAGGACGCCGACCAGGTAGACCGCCGCGAAGACGTAGATGGTCAGGAACGCGCCGACCGGCATCAGGTGGTAGACGAACCGCGCCACGACCATCCCGAGCGTGATCGACACCAGCCCGAGCACCCAGAACGGGATGAGCTTGCCGAGGATGAACTCCGACTTGCGGATCGGCGTGACGTTGATCTGCTCGATCGTCCCGCTCTCCTTCTCCATCACGATGTTGAGCGCCGACAGGAGCGCGCCGACCATCGTCACCAGGATCGCCAGGATGCCCGGCACCATGAACATCGGATAGCGGACGTGCGGGTTGAACCAGCTCGCGGAGCTGATGTCGATGACCGGCGGCGCCGGCCCGCCGGGCGCCGCCCGCGCCGCCAGCAGCTCGCCCTGGAACTGCCGGATCATCGCGGTCGCGTACGCGACGCCCAGCCCGGCGCGCACGCCGTTGACCGCGTCGGCCGCGAGCTGCACCGAGCTGCGGCCCGACACCGTCAGGTCGCGATCGAAGTCGGCCGGGATCGTGACCACCAGGTCGGCAAGGTCGCGCTCGACCCGCGCCACGCCACCCTGGTAGTCGTCCGGCGTGGCGACGACGTCGAAGTAGCTCGACGCGTTCAGCCGATCGACCAGCCGCCGCGACGTCGTCGAGTGGTCGTGGTCGACCACCGCCAGCGAGATGCCCTTGACCTCGTAGTCGGCCGCCATCGGGATCAGCACGAGCTGCACGAGCGGCATGAAGAAGATCATCCGCAGGATCGTCCGGTCCCGGAAGATCAGCAGGAACTCCTTCTGGAGGATGTAGAAGAGGTTGCGCATGGCCGGAGAGGGTCGGAGAGGCCGGAGAGCTCAGAATCAGAGCCGCTGGCGGAACGTCTTGATCGCCACCAGCAGGAAGAAGGCGGTCATCGCCGCCAGCACGATCGTCGGCGTGATCACCGCCCGCACGCCGAGGTGCTTGATCATGACCCGGCTGGCGATCAGGTAGAACCAGCGCGTCGGCACGACGTGGCTGATCACCCGCAGCACGAGCGGCATGTTCTGGATCGGGAACATGAAGCCGCTGAACACCAGCGACGGCATCAAGAGGCCCACCAGCGAGATGAACATCGCCGTCTGCTGGTTGCCGACGGCGTTCGAGATGACGAGCCCGAGCGACAGGGTCGTGATGATGAACAGCAGGCACTCGCCGAGGAGCAGCGGCAGGTTGGCGCCGCCCGGCATGTCGAGGAGGCCGTACGACAGGCCGAGGATGATGAGGACGTCGACCGAGCAGAGGATCAGGTACGGCACCGCCTTGCTGAGGATCGCCATGTACGGGTTCATCGGCGACACCAGCAGGATCTCCATCGTCCCCCGCTCCTTCTCCTTCACGATCGAGACCGACGTCATCATCGCGCCGAGCAGCATCAGGATCAGCGTCATGACCCCGGGCACGAACATGTAGCTGCTCTTGAGCTGCGGGTTGTAGAGCATGCGCACCTCGACGTCGATGCCGGCCGCCGGCGCCGGCGCCGCCGCCAGCTCGGCCTGCACCTCGCCGATGATCGCCGTCGCGTAGCTGGTGACGGTCGCCGCGGTGTTGGCGTCGGACGCGTCGGCGACCAGGCGGACCTGCGCGCGCCGCTCGTGGCGGAGGTCGTGCTCGAAGTCGGGGGCGAACACCACCGCCAGCCGCGACTCGCCCCGCCGGAAGCTGCGCAGGATGCCGGCCTCGTCGTCGACGTGGCCGGCGAACACGAAGTAGCGGCTGCGGTCGAGGCGGTCGGTGATCGCGATCGTCGTCGCGTCCGGGGTCGGATCGACGACGACGAAGCGGGTGCTCTTGACCTCGTTCGACAGCGCGAAGCCGAACATGATCATCATCACCACCGGCAGGCCGAGCAGGATGAGGAGGCTCTTGCGGTCGCGGAGGACGTGCTTGAACTCCTTCACGACGAAGGCGAGGAAGACCTTGCGCCGGCGCACGACGCGGCCGGGCCGTCCGGGCCGGACGTCACTCGCCACGGGTCGCCCTCCGCGCCAGCGACATGAAGACCTGCTCGATCGACGTCGCGCCGTGCTGCGCGTACAGCTCGGCCGGCGTGCCCATCGCCGCGATCGTGCCGTCGACCATGATCGAGACCCGGTCGCAGTACTCGGCCTCGTCCATGTAGTGGGTCGTGACGAAGACCGTCATGCCCTGCGAGGCCTGCTCGTAGATGAGGTCCCAGAACTGGCGGCGCACGATCGGATCGACGCCGCCGGTCGGCTCGTCGAGGAACACCACCTGCGGCCGGTGCACGGTGGCGACCGCGAAGCTGAGGCGCTGCTTCCAGCCGAGCGGCAGCGCGTCGACGAGCTGGTCGGCGGCGGTGCCGAGGTCGAGCCGCGCGACGATCTCGGCGGTCTTCGCCTTCACCTGCGCGCGCGACAGGCCGTAGATGCCGGCGAAGAAGCGGATGTTCTGCCGCACGGTCAGCTTGCCGTAGAGCGAGAACTTCTGGCTCATGTAGCCGATCCGCCGCTTGATCTGCTCGGCCTGGGTCATCGCGTCGAAGCCGGCGACGGTGGCGCGCCCCGACGTCGGCTCGAGCAGGCCGCAGAAGATCCGCATCGCGGTCGTCTTGCCGGCGCCGTTGGCCCCGAGGACGCCGAAGATCTCGCCCTGCGCCACCCGCAGCGTGATCGCGTTGACCGCGGTGAACGACCCGAAGCGCCGGGTCAGGTCGACCGCCTCGATCGCCCACGGCGGGCCGTCACGCATGGGCCTGCTCGTGCGTCAGGTGGATGAAGACGTCCTCGATGCCCGGCGCGATCCGGCGGATCGCGACGTCGGGGTGACCGGCGCCGCGCAGGTAGGCGAGCACGTCGTCGGGCGTGCCGCCGCCGGGCCGCAGCACCAGGTGCTGCTCCTGGCCGAACGCGTAGCTGTAGGCGGTGCCCGGGTAGGCGCGCAGGTCGCGCAGCAGGTGGAACGGCTGGGCGCCGCGCACCGCGAACGTCTCGACCTGGTGCGCGGCCAGCATCGCCGGCAGCGTGTCCATCGCGATGATGTGGCCCTTCTGCATCAGCGCGATGCGGTCGCAGCGCGCCGCCTCGTCCATGTACGGCGTCGACACCACGATCGTGATGCCGCGCGCGCGCAGCCGCCCCAGCATGTCCCAGAACTCCCGGCGCGACACCGGATCGACGCCGGTGGTCGGCTCGTCGAGGACGAGCACGGTCGGCTCGTGGATGAGCGCGCAGCAGAGCGCCAGCTTCTGCTTCATGCCGCCCGACAGCTTGCCGGCCGGCCGCTTCTTGAACGGCTCGAGCTGGACGTAGATGTCCGACACCAGGTGGTAGTTGGCGTGGATCGTCGTGCCGAAGACGGTGGCGAAGAAGGCCAGGTTCTCCTCGACCGACAGGTCCTGGTAGAGCGAGAAGCGGCCGGGCATGTAGCCGACGATCCGTCGGATCGCCTTGAAGTCGCGGACGACGTCGAGCCCCTCGACGCTGGCGGCGCCGCGGTCGGCGAGCAGCAGCGTCATGAGGATGCGGAGCAAGGTCGTCTTGCCGGCGCCGTCGGGGCCGATCAGGCCGAACAGCTCGCCGTGGTCGACGGTGAAGCGCAGGTCGTCGATCGCGGGCGGGCCCGCGCCGTAGGACTTGCTCAAGCCGTCGACGACCACGGACGCCATGGTGCTCCCTAGAACGTCACTTCGCCGTACATGCCGATCTTGAGCGTCCCGTCGTTGGGCACCTTGATCTTCACGGCGTAGACCAGGTTGGCGCGCTCGTCCTTGGTCTGGATCGTCTTCGGCGTGAACTCCGCCTTGTCCGAGATCCAGACGAGCGTGCCGGGCAGCTCGCGGAAGTGGTCGGCGCCGTTGTCGACGAAGACCTTGACCGGCTGGTCGAGCTTGACCCGGCCGAGCTGGGTGCCGGTGATGTAGGCGCGCAGCGTGATCGTCGACAGGTCGGCGATCTTGTAGAGCGGCTTGCCGGGCGTGGCGAACTCGTACTGCTCGGCGTACTTGGCGAGCACGGTGCCGGCGATCGGGTTGGTGACCTTGCACTTCGCGATCTGATCGTCGATGAGCGCGATGCGGGCCTGGGTCGGCTCGCGCTCGCTCGAGGTCGCCCGGTTCTGCAGGTCGACCTGGGCCGCGTACGAGGTGCGCTGCTGCTTGATGATCGCGATCTGGCTGGCGGTGGTCGCCATCTGGCGGTCGAGCACCGCGATCTGCCCCTCGAGGTCGGCGAGCTGCTTGGCGGGCGCGGCCTTGGCCTCGACCAGCGCGGCGAACCGCTCGCGCTCGCGCTCGGCCACCTTGCGTTGCTCCTGCTGGACCGCGAGCTGGGTCTCCGCCGCCTTCTGCTGCTGGAGCAGGACGTCGAGCTGCGGCTTCGCCTCGGTGGTGCGCTCGGTGATCGCGGTGTCGCTGGCCTGGAGCTGCGCCTTCTGCAGCTCGAGCTGGGTGCAGTCGATCTCGGCGGCGACCGCCTGGGCGGCGAGCTGCTGGCCCTCCTCGATCGGCATCTTCAAGATCTGGCCGGCGACCTCGGCGGCGATGATCGTCTCGCGCGCCTCGAAGACGCCGCTGGCGTCGTGCGCCTGCTGCTTGCCGTGGCAGGCGCCGAGGAAGGCGAGGGCGGCGAGCGAGGCGAGGGCGGCGAGCGAGGCGAGGGCGGCGCCGGCGGCGCGAGGCTGCGATCGGGTCATAGGTCACCTACGATCAGGGCGAGCTGGTGGCAGGCGAGCGCGCGCTGGGCCTGGTGGACGGTCAGCTTGCTGCGGGCCGCGTCCTCCTGGGTGAGGTCGTTGATGAGGTCGGTCATGGTGGCGGTGCCGAGGTCGAGCTGGGTCTCGGTGAAGCCGCGGGCGCGCTCGCGGACGTCGACGAGCTTGGCGTCGAGGGCGAGGATGCGATCGAGCCGCGCCACCTCCGCCCGCTGGGTGTCGAGCTCGACGTTGATCTGGGTGACGACCGCGTCGCGCTGGCGGCCGAGCTGCGCCTCCTGCACCGACACCTGCGCGCGCGCCTTGCGGCGGGTGCCGGCGTAGACGTGCGTGAGCGGGACGGTGACCTGCACGCCGCCGATGAAGTACGGCTCGAACGCGTCGTCGAGCGCGTTGAGGCCGGGGCGGCCGTAGCCGCCGGTGGCGAACGCGCCGACCCGCGGCCGGTCGGCGATCGCGTCGAGGTGGTCCTGGGCCTCGAGCAGGTCGCGCTGCGCGTCGAGCGCGGCGAGCTCGGGCCGGTGGACGTCGGCGGCGGTCACCGGGCCCGCGCCGGGGCCGGCGGCGTCGCCCGCGGCGCACCCGGGGTCGGCGTCGAACGCGCCCTCGGGCGGCGCGCCGGTGAGGTCGCCGAGGCTGCGGCGGATCGCGGCGAGCTGGGCGTTGGCGTCGGCGGACGCCTGCTCGGCCTCGAGCTGGCGGGCCTGGACCAGCAGCACGTCGCGATCGATGGCGACGCCGTGCTCGCGGGCGACCTCGGCCTTGGCCTCGACGTCGGCGAGGTGGTGATCGAGCGTGTCGGCCTGACGCGCGAGCTCCTGCTGGACCAGACCGGCGAAGTAGAGCTGCACGATCCGCTGGCGGACCTGGTACCAGTCGAGCTCGACGCGCTGGCGCTCGACGTCGGCGCGGCGCGCCGCCACCTGCTCCTGGCCGGCGACCGCGCCGCCGTCCCAGATCGTCTGCTGGAGCTCGAGCGTGACCCGGTACTGGTCCTTGGCCGGCGGCGTGATCGAGACGCCGGGCAGCGGGATCGAGACGCTGGTGACGTCCGACTGCCACGTCGCCTGCGCGGAGAGCGACAGCCGGGGCAGCCAGGCCTGCGCGATCTGGCGGTCCTGGATCGCGAGCGCCTCGGCGATGAGCGGCTCGCGGGCGAGGGTCGGGTGGAAGCGGCGGCCCGCGTCGAGCAGCGAGGCGAGCGTGACCGGCTGGCGATCGTCGGCGATCGCCGCGGCGCGCGGCACGAGCAGCGACGCGAGCACGATCGCGGATACACGGCGCAACGTCATCGGACCTCCGCGCGCCCGGTCTCGGGCGTGAGCAGCAGCACGACGTACCGCTTGACCTCGGCGGCGCGCCGCTTCATGAGCGACTGGAAGGCGGCGTCGTCGAGCTCGAGCAGGTGCTGGATCATGTGGCGGGCCGCGAACGGCATCACGCACATGCCGAGGACGGAGATCATGAGCTGGACCGGATCGTGCGCGCGCACGGTGCCGGCGCGGATGGCGGCCCGGAACGCCGCGATGAAGCGGAGCGGGAAGTCGGTGACGACCTGCTTGAACAGGGCGGCGTTGGTCGCCGACACCTGCAGGAGGTAGAGCGGCAGGAACGGGTGCGCCATCAGGTGCGCCATGTAGAGGTCGACGAACGCGCAGGTGAACTCGATGAAGTCGGTGTGGGCGCGGAAGCTCGCCTGCACCTTCGGGAACAGGAGCTTCGCCTTGTCCTGGAAGACGTGGGCGAACAGGTCGTCCTTGCTGCGGAAGTGGTAGTGCAGCATCGCCTTGTTGAGGCCCGCGCGATCGGCGATGGCCTGCATGCGCGAGCCCTCGTAGCCGTGCACGAGGAACTCGGCCTCGGCGGCGGCGAGGATGCGTTGCTTGGTGTCGAGCTTGTCGTCGGCCACGGCGCCATCAACCAGACGGTTCAACCATCTGGTTGATACGGCGACGGCCGCGCGCTGTCAAGGCCAGGCCGGGTCGCGCGCGTCAGGCGACGCGGCGGCCGTGGACGCCGTGGCGGCGGAGGGCGGCGGCGAGACGCTCGACGTCGCCGGTGTGGTTGTAGAGGTGGGCGGAGACGCGGACGAGCGGCCAGGGGGCGATGGCGCCGGGGGCGCCGGGGGCGCCGGGCCCGCCGGGCCCGCCAGGGATGACGGGGACCTCGACGCCGTCGGCGAGCAGCGCGGCCTCGACGGCGAGCGGGTCGGCGCCGTCGGGGAGCGTGACGGCGACCGCCGCCATCGAGCCGAGCATCGCGGGCGGCGCGATCGGATCGGCGCCGAGCTGCGCCGACAGCGCGCGCGCCATCGCGCAGGCGAGGGCGTGGCCGCGCGCGCGCACCGCGGGCCAGCCGCCGCCGAGCCGCGCGACCTCGTCGAGCGCGGCCGGCACGCACAGGTACGCCGTCGGATCGTGGGTGCCGGTCCAGTCGTGCTCGAGGCGGAAGCGGGTCGTGCCGGCGGCCGGCAGGGTCGCGCCGTGGCTGGTGACGAGCGGGTGGAACCCTTCGCGGCGGTGGGGCGCGACCCAGAGGAACGCGGCGCCCTTCGGCGAGCAGGTCCACTTGTGGAAGTTGCCGGTGTAGTAGGTCGCGCCGACCGCGCGGACGTCGAGGTCGAGCATGCCGGGCACGTGGGCGCCGTCGACGAGCAGCTCGGCGCGGGCGGGCAGGGCGCGCGCGAGCGCGGCGGCGTCGAGGACGAGCGCGGTCGGGCTGGTGACGTGATCGAGCAGCACGAGGCGGGTGCGCGCGGTGACGCGATCGAGCAGCGCGTCGATCGGCGCGCGCGGGTCGACGACCGGCGTGACGATCGGCGAGACGACGACGCGCGCGCCGGCGGCGGCGGCGACGCGATCGAGGGCGTTCCTGCACGCGCGGTAGGCGTGGTCGGTCGTCAGCAGCTCGTCGCCGGCCTCGAGGCGCAGGCTGGCGAGCACGGTCGCGACGCCGGTGGTGACGTTGGGGACGAACGCGAAGCCGTCCACGTCGGCGCCGACGAACGCGGCGGCGGCGGCGCGGGCCAGGGCGGCGTCGGCCGCCCAGTCGCGCACGAAGTAGCGCATCGTGGCCTGCTCGATGCGCGCGCGGGCGGCGTCCTGCGCGGCGAGCACGGCCCGCGGGCAGGCGCCGTACGAGCCGTGGTTGAGGTGCAGCACCGCCGGATCGAGAAGGAACGCGTCCAGCGGAGCGCGCGGGCGCCCGAGGTCGACGCCGTCGAGCGAGGCGGGCGCGTCGGTGGAGCCGGGCGCGTCGGTGGAGCCGGTCGCGTCGGTGGCGTCGGCGGAGACGGTCGCGTCGGGCATCGGCCGCGCGATTGTGGGTCGCCCGCGCCGGGGGCACAAGACGGCCCGAACGCGCGCCGCGAGGCCTTCATTCCCGCGCCCGCGCCCGGGATCGCCTCCTGACGCAGAAGATCGGTGGTTT
>DASZXE010000455.1:0-5248 GCA_035546475.1 Kofleriaceae bacterium | reverse complement strand
ACGCTGCCCGCCATCCAGCAGTTCTCGCTGGAGAACGGCCTCAAGGTCGTGCTCCTGCGCGACACGTCGACCCCCGTCGTCGCCGTCCAGGTCTGGTACCACGCCGGCTCGAAGGACGAGCCGCGCGACCGCCGCGGCTCGGCCCACATGTTCGAGCACATGATGTTCCGCGGCACGACCCACGTGCGGCCCGACGGCCACGCGCGCTTCATCTCGTCGCTCGGCGGCGACTACAACGCGCAGACGACCGAGGACGCGACCTTCTACAAGGACACGGTCCCCTCCGCGTACCTCGACTTCGTGGTCGGCCTCGAGGCCGAGCGCATGCGCAACCTCCTGTTCCGCCCGGACATGATCGACACCGAGCGCGAGGTCGTGAAGGAGGAGATCCGCCGCCAGCTCGGCGACCCGATCGTCCGCGGCCTGCTGCGCTTCCTCGCGGTCGCCTACCAGAAGCACCCGTACGCGTGGACCGCCGGCGGCACGATCGAGGACCTCGACCACACCACGCCCGCGGACCTCAAGGCCTTCTACGACACCTACTACCAGCCGTCGAACGCGCTCCTGGTCGTGGTCGGCGACGCCACGCTCGACGACGTCCGCGCCGCCGCCGAGAAGCACTTCGGCCGCCTCCCGGCCGCGCCGCCGCCGCCGCGCCCCGCGCAGACGAGCCCCGAGCCGCCGCAGACCGAGCAGCGCCGCGAGGTGCTCGACCCGAGCCAGGTCGGCCTGGTCTTCGCCGGCTACAAGCTGCCGCCGGGCGCCAGCCCCGACATCCCGGCGCTGCAGGTGACGAGCGTGCTGCTCGGCGCCGGCGAGTCGGCGCGCCTGCGCCAGCGCGTCAAGGCGGTCGATCCGAAGACGAAGAAGCCGCTCGGCCTCGACGCGGCGGTGCCGTTCCTGGTCCGCGAGGACCCGGGCATCTTCCTCACCATCGGCGTCTTCCGCGATCCCGCGAACGCCGGGCCGATCGAGGCCGCCCTGTTCGACGAGGTCGGCAAGCTCGCGAAGAAGCCGCCCGCCGCCGACGAGGTCGCGCGCGCGAAGGCGCAGATCCTCGCCAGCTTCGTCTTCGGCATGGACAGCCCGCAGGGGCTGGCCGAGCAGCTCGGCCAGGCGTGGGTGCTCACCGGCGATCCGGCGACGCTCACCGGCGAGCTCGCCGCCGTCGACAAGGTGACGCCCGCCGACATCGCGCGCGTCGTGTCGACGTACCTGGTGCCGACCAAGTCCACCGTGGTCGTCGTTCCCCCGGTGAGCACGCCATGACCCGCATGACCCGCACGTCCGCCACGTTCGCCATCCTCGCCGCCGCGGGCGCGCTCGCCGCGTTCGGCGCCGGCTGCGGCTCGACGCCGGTCCGCGACATCATCCCGACCTTGCCCGCCGACGGCGACGCGCACACCGCCAAGCCGCCCGCCGAGGCCGCGCCGGTCGCCGCCGCCGATCCATGGGATCGCAAGGATCTCATCCAGCCGCCGGCGACGCCGCCCCCCGAGGCGATCAAGCTGCCGCCGATCGATCGCTTCACGCTGCCGAACGGCCTGCAGGTCATCACCGTCACCAACCCGAAGCTGCCGGTCGTCACCGTGCAGCTCGAGATCCGGGCCGGCCGCGCCGAGGAGCCGCTGGTGCGCATGGGCGTCGCCGAGCTCACCGGCGACGTGCTGCTCAAGGGCACCAAGAAGCGCGACGCGCTGGCGATCGCGCGCACGATCGACAAGGTCGGCGCCACGCTCAGCGCCGACGCGAGCTACGAGGCGACCTGGGTCTCGTGCACGGCGCTCGCCCGCGACGTCGGCACCTGCCTCGAGGTCCTCCCCGACGTCGTCATCAACCCGAGCTTCCCGGCGCCCGAGGTCGACCGCGCGCGCGACAACCTGCTCGCCGGGGTCGCCCGCCGCCTCGACGATCCCAACCTGCTCGCCGGCGCCCACATCCAGAACCTGATCTGGGGCAACGACCACGTGCGCGGCTGGGTGACGTCGTCGGCGTGGCTGCAGGGACTGACCCGCTCCGACGTCGTCGCCTGGCACAAGACCTGGTTCGTGCCGGCGAACTCGATCCTCGTCGTGTCGGGGGCGATCGACGCCGCCAGGCTGCGCAAGGACCTGGCGCGCGCGTTCGCCCCGTGGAAGTCGGCGCCGGTGCCCGCGCGACCGCAGTACCCGGACCCGCAGCCGCGCGGCCCGCGGGTGCGGCTCGTCGACAAGCCGGGCCAGGACCAGACGTTCATCCGCGTCGGCCAGCTGGGCATCCGCCACGACGACGCGCGCTTCTTCCCGACGCTGGTGTGGAACTACGCGCTCGGCGGCGGCCTGTTCGACTCGCGGCTCATGCAGGAGCTGCGGGTGAAGGGCGGCAAGACGTACGGGGCGTCGTCGACGTTCGACCGCAACATCGAGCGCGGCAGCTTCGTGATCGCCACGTCGACGCGCGCCGAGGAGACGGTGGCGACGCTCGAGATGGTGATCGATCAGATGGACAAGATGCAGGCGGACGGGCCGACCCAGCAGGAGGTCGACGCGGCGATCGCGAACCTGGCCGGCGGCTACGGCATCCGGCTGTCGGGGCTCGACGACGTCGGCGCGGCGCTCGCCACCGCCGAGATGCACGGCCTCAACCAGACGTACGTGTCGGACTTCCCGGTGCTGGTCGCGCGGGTCACCCGCGAGGACGCCGCCGACGCCGCCCACGACATCCTGACGCCCGATCAGGTGGCGGTGGTGCTGGTCGGCGACGCGTCGAAGATCGGCCCGCAGCTCGACGCCGCCAAGGTGCCGTACGACAAGGTCAGCTACACCGACCCGATCGGGCCGCAGCCCGAGGCGGCCTCGGTCGCGCCGGAGGTGGCGGCCGCGGGGACGAAGATCCTCGACGCGGCGCTGGCGGCCAAGGGCGGCGACAAGGTCAAGCACCTGACGTCGCTGGTGATGGAGGCGAGCGGCAAGCTGTCGTCGGGCGGACAGGTGGTCGATGTCGACTTCAAGCGTACGATGGTGCTGCCGGACAAGATGCGGATGGACATCACCCTCGCGAACCAGTTCAAGATCGCGTTCGCCGCGGCCGGGAACCGGCAGTGGTCGGCGGGGCCCAACGGCGTCGAGGACCTGCCGCCCGAGCAGCTCCCGGAGCTCGAGCGGCAGCGCTGGGTCGATCCCGAGCTGGTGCTGACCCGCTACCTCGAGCCGGGCGCGCGCGTCGAGGCGCTGCCGGGCAAGACGATCGACGGCGCGGCGGTCGACGTCGTGCGGGTGACGTCGGCGGACCACAAGTTCACCGCGACCTTGTCGATCGACCACAAGACGCAGCTCCTCGTCGAGGACCGCTACCCCGGCCCCAACGGCGAGACGGTCGATCACTTCAGCGACTACAAGGTCATCGACGGCGTGCAGATCGCGCAGCACCGCGTCAGCGTGGGCGGCGGCGAGACGTCGGACCTGACCATCACGAAGGTCGAGCTGAACGGCAGCGTGCCCGACTCGGTCTTCGACCGGCCGGCCGACACCGCGCCGCCGTCGGGGCCGCCGCCGTCGGGCACGCCGTGAGGCGCGGGCGGCTCGCCAGCCTCGCCGTGCTCGCGGCGATCGGCGCCGCCGCGATCGGTGCCGGCGCGCGGCCGGCGTCGGCGCAGGTCGGTCGCATGGGCGACGTCGACGACATCACGCCGGGCGCGACGCCGCCGAAGATCGCGCTCATCACGATCGGGCGCGGCAAGCTGATCTTCGAGAAGTTCGGCCACGCGGCCCTGTGCCTCGACTACGCGGAGCCGGACCGCGACACGGTCTGCTTCAACTACGGCACGACCGACTTCTCGGTGCCGGCGCTGACCCTGACCTGGAACTTCATCCGCGGCGTGCAGAAGTTCTTCGTCGAGCCGGTGCCGCTCGGCGGGATGATCCGCTTCTACCAGCACGAGGACCGCACGCTGTGGCGGCAGGACCTCGACCTGCCGCCCGACCAGGCGCGCGCGATCGAGGCGTCGCTGCTGAACGACCTCCGCGAGGAGAACCGCTACTACGTCTACGACCACTTCGCGAACAACTGCACGACGAAGCTGCGCGACATCATCGACCGGGCGACCGGGGGCAAGCTGCGGGCCGGCACCGACGTCGAGTTCCCGATGACGTTCCGGCAGATGGGGCGGCGCGGGCTGGCCGAGATCCCGGCCCTGATCGCGTTCGCCGACTTCGGCGTCGGGCGCGCGCTCGACCGCCACCCGACGCTGTGGGAGGCGATGTTCCACCCGTACGTGCTGCGCGAGGAGGTGCGCGCGAAGTTCGGCTCCGAGCCGCAACTGCTGTACGAGCGGCGCGGGCCGCCGATCCCCGAGGACGGTCCGACCGACCGGCCGTGGGCGCTGCTGATCGGGCTGGCGTTCGCGGTGCCGCTGTTCGCGGCGCGGTGGACCGGCCGCTTCGAGCGGGCGGCGGTCGCGATCGCGGCCGTGCCGGTGGCGCTGGTCGGGCTCGTCATCTGGACGGCGGCGATCGTCAGCACCATCCCGGGGCTGCGCTGGAACGAGGTCGTGTTCCTGTACACGCCGTTCGACCTGGCGCTGCCGATCCTCGGCGAGCGCAACCGGCGGCGCTACGCGCGGGTGCGGCTCGGGATGGTGGTGCTCGTGTCGCTCCTGCGCGGCGTCGGGATCTTCCGCCAGCCGCTGTGGGTGCCGGCGGTGATCGTGTTCGTCATCTTCGGGCTGTGCGCGGTCGACCGGCTGCCCGGGCGGCAGGCGCCGACGCCGGCCGCCGCGTAGCCGCGCAGCGGGGCGGGCACGCTCAGCGGAGGGTTGGCCAGAATGCCAACCCTCTCGTCGATCGATCGGCCTCGGGGGTGACCCCGAGCCCGATCTCCACACAGAACAACCCCGCGCCGAGCTCCGCTCGGACGCTCAGCGGAGGAACGCGACGAGGTCGAAGGTGGCGTCGACCTCGCGGTCCTCCTTGTCGGGACGGCGGCGCCACGACCAGGAGTGGCCGCACGCGAGGCAGATCATGATGTCGCGGCCGCCCGGCTTGCCGACGAGCGTGTAGCTCTCGACCGCGTGCTCGCCGCAGTCCTTGCACTGGTGGTAGTAGATGTCGTCGCGGCGGAAGCCGCGCTTGTGGAGCTTGCGCCGCTGGTCGTCGATCACGGGATCGATCTGGTGGTGCGGCATCGCGGTCGTCGGCTCCGCCTCGGGCGCGGCCTGCGCGGTGGCGGCGCCGGGGAGCTCGGCCTCCGCCTCCCGGTGCGTCGGCGGCGC
>DASZXE010000454.1:0-27001 GCA_035546475.1 Kofleriaceae bacterium | reverse complement strand
CGACGAGGCGTTCGTCCGCCGCCTCACGTTCAAGATCCGCTTCCCGGCGCCCGATCAGGACGAGCGCGAGACGCTGTGGCAGCGGATGCTGCCGCCCGAGATGGCCTTCGCGCCGGAGGTCGAGCTGTCCGAGCTCGCGCGCCGGTTCGCGGTGACAGGCGGCTTCATCCGCAACGCGGTCGTGCGCGCGTCGCTCATCGCGCTCCACGCGGGCAGCGCGCGGGTGCTCCGCAACGCCCACCTCGTGCAGGCGATCCGCGAGGAGCTCGAGGAAGCCGGCCGCCTGGCGAGCGCCTGACGCCGGCTGACGCCGCATCGGCTTCGACGCCGGCGCCGGACCGCGGCACGGTTCGTGAATCCTTCGAGGTCCATGGGCTCCCATGAGCCCGAGACCGCTTCAAGAAGGAGAGAGCCATGCGGAAGACGATCTACTCGCTGGCGCTCGCGTCCATCCTCGCGGTGGCGGGGAGCGCGACTGCAGCGCCGAACGACGACACCAGACCGACGCCGACCGACACGACGGCGACCGACACGCCGACGCCGGCCGACACCACGGCGACCGGCACGCGGTCGGCCGACACGCCGTCGAGCCTGACGCCGTCGGACACCGCCACCGACACGCGGGCGGCGGACACCGCCAGCGCGGGCATCGGCACCGCCGACACCCGGATGGCCGAAACCGCCCACCCGCAGAACTGGACGTTCGACCTGTTCGGCCAGCGCTGGTGCGTCGGTGACCTGTCGATGACGCAGGGCTGCGACGTCACCGCGACCTCGTCGCCGGCGCTGCCGGCGCTGTCGCCGGATCAGCAGGACGCGATCCTGAGCGTGCCCGAGCCGCTCGGCTCGTGGCTCACGGCGAACGTCGACGAGACGTCGGGCTGAGCTGCGTCTCGCTCAGCCGCCCGCCGCCGCGAGGTAGCCGTCGTCCTCGACGGGGGCCACCTCGCGCGCGTCGACGCGCGGCAAGGTCCAGATGAGCAGCGCGAGCGCGGCCAGGAACAGTCCCGGCAGCGCGAGCACGAAGGGGAAGCCGTGGCGGGTGACGAGCACCGCGCCGACGCCGGGGCCGGCGAGGCCGCCGATGCCCTTGCCGAGGTTCTGGCAAACGCCGGGGCCGGTGCTGCGCAGGTGGGTCGGGAACAGCTCGGCCGTGATCGTGCCGATGATGCCGTTCACGCCGTACGCGATCATGACGACGGCGAGCACGAGCAGGAGGCCGGTGGGCGCCGCCCGGTCGTGGGTGCGCAGGTAGAAGACGAGGTGACCGGCGACGCCGACCACGCAGAGCGCGGCGTAGACGAGCCGCCGGCTGATGCGGTCGCTGATCGCGCCGGCGGACAGCACGCTGACGAGCGACACGACATTGAGCGTGAGCTGGTACGGCGCCTGCGCGTGCTTGCTCAGGGCGAGGCCGCCCGACGACTGCAGGTAGTCGATGAACGTCGTCGAGAACAGGTAGAAGGCGAAGTTCATCAGCGTGAAGACGAGCGTCGTCTTGAGCGTCAGGCCGAGCATGCGGCCGCGGAACAGGAGCGCGACCGGCGGCCGCCGGAAGCGGGCGGCGAGCGCCGGATCGACGTCGCCGCGGCGGCGCGCGTCGTCGAACGCGACCCACACCGGCGACTCCGGCACCCGGCGGCGCAGCCACAGCACGCCGAGCGCGGGCAGCGCCATCGCGAGGAACGCCGCGCGCCAGCCGAGGAGCTGGAAGAGGACGATCGCGACGAAGGTGCCGACGTTGAAGAAGCAGGCGACCCGCCCGCCCTGCAGGCCGCGCCGCCGCGGCTGCGACACCTCGGCGACGAGCGCGAAGCCGACCGACCACTCGCCGCCGGTGCCGATGCCCGACAGGAAGCGCATCGCGAACAGCACCGGCACGTTCGGCGACAGGCCCATGCCGGCGGTGGCGAGCGAGTAGACGATCACCGACCAGCCGAGCGTGCGCACGCGGCCGTAGCGATCGCCGAGCTGCGCGAAGACGACGCCGCCGAGCGCGCTGCCGAGCAGCCCGACGCCGGTCGCGATCTTGATGACGTCGACCGAGGTGTGCAGCGCCGCGGCGACGTCGTTCTGGAAGAGGATGAGGAGGATGATGTCGACGGCGCTGAACATCCAGCCGAGGCACGCGGCCCAGACGCTGCGGTTCACGCCGGGCCGCCTCCGGCCGCGCCGCCCGCGACCTGGCCGTCCGCCGCCGCGCCGCCGGCCGCCGCGCCGCCGTCGACGCCGGTCACCGTGACGCCGTCGTCGACGAGCAGGTCGAGGAACGTCGCGTACATCAGCAGGTGCTCGTAGTCGCGCAGGCTGCGGATCAGCGGCGACGCATCCGTGTGCACCCGGTACGCCGACGGCGCGCCGTCGCCCGGCGCCGCCAGGTCGCGCAGCTCGCCGCGGCGCAGGCCGTCGAGCAGCCCCGGCTCGAGGAGGCCGTCGAGCAGCGGGCAGCGCGCCGCCTCCGCCGTCACCGCCGCGAGTACGTGCGAGGCGTACGCCGGCGCCTTGAAGCCGTACGCGCTCGGCGCGTCGAGGTCGGGGCCGAGCGCCTCGAGCACGCAGCGGCGCACAGCGTCGGTCTGGCGCAGCGCCGGGTGCAGCGCGAGCACGACCTCGATCATCGACGGGTGCATGTACGGGTTGAGCTGCGTCGGGCAGACGCGATCGAACGACTGCACCATCCGGCACAGGTACGCGCGCCCGCGCGTGAGCTGGCGCAGGAACCAGCCGGTGTCCTCGTCGCACGCCGCCTCGAACGCGAACGGGTTCGATCGGTAGAAGGCGCCGTCGTCGGCGAACCGCTCGACGACGCGGGGCGCCAGGATGCGCCCGAGCCGGCCGGCGCGCGGCGCGAGCGCGTCCCAGATCGTCGTCGCCGCCTGCACGTGCGGCGGCAGCCAGGTGCCGGCGAGGAGCTCGTCACCGAGCGTGCCGAGCCACAGGACGACCCCGGCGTCGTCGGCGCTGCGGCCGAGGACGTCGCGGCGGTAGCGCGCGAAGTTGCCGCTCAGCAGGCTCGCGTCGCTGCAGGCGCCGATGCCACCGGCGAGGTCGGCGCTCTCGGCGACGAGCCCGTCGAGGTAGTCGGCCTTCCACTCGAGCCACGCGTGGTGCGGCAGCTCGAGCCGCTTCGCCGCGGCGAGCGAGCCCCGGTGCTCGGCGTCGCCGTCGCCGGTGACCGACAGCCAGTGCCAGCGGTCGGGCGTCGCCTTCGGCAGGGCGGCGAGGATGCGCGAGTCGCGGCCGCCGGTGAGCCCCGCGCAGTGGAGCTCGTAGCGCGACTCCTCCGCCGCGATGATCTCGTCGAGCACCGCCCGCACCCGGGTCGCCGCCTCCGCCGGATCGGTGATCGCCGCGGTCGAGCGCGGCGGCGAGCCGGCCTCGAGGCGCCCATCCGGGTGGAGCGTCGTGCCCGCCGGGATCGAGCGAACCTCCGTCACGATCGTCCGGTCTCGCAGGACGAGGCCGAAGGCGAGCGCCTCGGCGAGCGCGAGCGGCTCGAGCGTCACCGCGCCGAGCCGCCGCGCCAGCGCGCGGACACTGCCACTGACGTGCACCGCGCCGTCGATGGTCGCGTGGTAGACGATGCCCGTCCCCAGCGGATCCGTCGTGAGCGGCGCCTCGAGCCGGTGGACGGCGCGGTCCGCCGAGCGCCGATAACCCGTCGTCAGCACAGCGTGCATGTTACACTGCCGTGTCGACGGTCAGGGCCGTCGACGTGAGGAGTCGTATCCGATGCCCCGCAAGCTGCTCATCCTGCGCTCACCGAGCCTCATGTACAACTACTCGGGCATCCCGCCGTTCGGGCTGGCGACCATCACCGCCGAGCTGAAGGCCAAGGGGTTCGACATCGTCCAGGACGACCTCGACGCGAAGTGTGCAGCGGACGAACTGTTCCCGCGCCACCGCTGGGGCAAGAGCTTCCCGGCCAAGGACCTGATGCTCGACATCGAGCGCGTCCGCCGGTTCTGGGAGGGCGCCGACGACGCCGACATCGTCGACATCGTCGAGCAGGTGCTGAGCTACACCGAGCTCGGCGACCGCGACACCATCTTGCTGTCGTGCATCGAGGGCGACGACGTCGCCGCGATCCTGTCGCTCTGCATCGGCAAGTACCTGAAGAGCCGGAAGGGGCTCGCCGTCATCTTCGGCGGCGAGGCCTTCCCGCACATGATGCCGATCAAGAGCGAGCTCCGGTACTTCTACGACCACGGCTGCTTCGACTACTACATCCAGGGCTACGGCGAGGTGCCGCTGCTCGACCTGTTCAAGGTCCTCGACGGCGAGCAGGGGCGCGTGCGGCTGCCGATGGCCGGGGAGGCCGCGGGCTCGTCCGGCGCACCGGACGACCGGCTGGCGGCGCTCGAGGGCGTCAACGGCCTGGTCTACCCGCGGCCCGACGGCACGATGATCGAGAACCGCCCGCTGTTCACGCGGCCCGAGGTCGTCCCCGACTTCGAGGGCCTGCCGATGGACCTCTACTACAAGTTCCCCGACGAGTGGGGCAAGCTGCCGACCGAGGACCAGGGCGTCGAGGAGATCCTCGTCCTGCCGGTCAAGCTCAACTTCTGCTGCCCGATGAACTGCGCGTTCTGCATCTCGTCGGGCGACGCGTTCTCGAAGGTGACGTGGATGCAGCCCGACGCGGTGGCGGAGGCGATCAAGCGCCTGCGCGACCGCTGGGAGACGCCCTACTTCATGTTCGCCGACGACCTCTTCAACGTGTCGCGCAGGCGCGCCGTCGAGATGGCCGAGGCGTTCGTCCGCCACGACCTCAAGATCATGTGGTCGGACTGCGCGTACGGAAAGAACCTGAAGAAGGAGGACCTCGAGCTGTTCCGCGCGTCGGGCGCGTGCCGGCTCGTGTGGGGCCTCGAGACCGGCAGCGAGCGGCTGCAGAAGATCATCCACAAGGGGATCGAGTTCGACGAGTTCGCCCAGATCATGCAGTGGTCGCACGAGGCGGGCATCTACAACTCGCTCGAGGTGATCGCCGGCTTCCCCGGCGAGACCGACGAGGACATCGAGGCGACCGTCGCGATGCTGCACCGCCTGCGGCCGTGGGTCGACCAGATGTACCTGAACCCGTTCTCGCTGATCACCGGCTCGATGATGCACAAGCACCCCGAGCGGTACGGCATCACCAACGTGAAGCCGGTGGCGACCATCTTCAACCGCAACCCCGATCAGGTCTACTCGTGGATCCAGCGGTACACGTTCGACGAGATCGATGGGCTCCCATGGAAGGACAAGATCAAGCAGATCGAGCGGAGCTACCGGCGCGTCCACGAGACGCAGCTCGAGCTCGGCCTGGGCGGCCACGACATCCACACGATGTTCCAGCGCTACTCGAAGTACGGCGACAAGCAGCACGTCAACGACTTCCAGACCAGCCGCAAGCAGCAGGGCTGGGACTACTTCGGGCGTGACGGCCAGCGCGGCCACAGCCCGCTGAAGTCGGTCGTGCACGGCGACCTGTCGAAGTAGCGCGCATGGCCGAGTACGCCGAGCAGGTCGAGGTCATCCCCACCGAGGTGACGGCGGCGCCGATCGCGCGGCCGCCGGCGTCGTACGCGGAGCTGGAGGCGGCGGTGGCGCCGTACCGCGCGCGGCTCCTCGACCACGAGGTCTACCGGCGGCTGGTGTCGATGTCCTCGATCCGGACGTTCATGGAGCACCACTGCTACGCGGTGATGGACTTCATGTGCCTGCTGAAGTCGCTGCAGCAGCGGCTGACGGTGGTCGCGGTGCCGTGGTTCCCGCCGGTGTCGGCCGACGCGGCGCGCTTCATCAACGAGATCGTCCTCGGCGAGGAGTGCGACGTCGCGCCGGGCGGCGGCTACATCAGCCACTACGAGCTGTACGTGCGGGCGATGCGCGAGGCCGGCGCCGACGCCGACAAGGTCGAGGAGCTGGTGGCGCTGGTCCGCAACCACCAGCACTACCGGCGCGCGCTGCAGAAGGCGAAGGTGCCGGCGGCGGCGGCGGCGTTCGTCACCGACTCGGTGTCGATCTGCCTGACCGGCAAGAACCACGAGGTCGCCGCCTACTTCCTGTTCGGCCGCGAGAACCTGATCCCCGACATGTTCCGGCGGATCGTCGACCGGCTGCGGGCGTCGGGCGAGCGTGGCCTCGACGGACTGGTCTACTACCTCGACCGCCACATCGCGATCGACGAGGGCGAGCACGGCCCGGCGGCGCAGCGGATGCTCGAGCACCTGGTCGCCGGCGAGCCGAAGCGGTGGGCGGAGGCGTGGCGCGCCGCCCAGCGGGCGGTCGCCGCGCGGCTCAAGCTGTGGGACGCGATCGCCGCCGCGCTGCCGCCGGCCTGAACGATCGCGGTCACGCCGGTAAGGGACGGCACTCTCACAGGCGGTGGACTCGCTCGACGAGGCCGCCATGGAGGCGGCCATCGCTCGCGTGGTCCAGGAGACCACGATGAAGTCGCTGTCGCTCGCCACCCTCCTCGCCGCCACCTCGCTCGCCGCCGCCGGCGGCACCGCCCACGCCGCGCCCGTCGACGGCGTGGTGATCGATCCGTCGATCGGCCCGCAGGGGCTCGTCTACCACTCGGCGTCGAGCCCGAACAACAACGTCAACGTGCCGATCGTCTTCACGCCGCCGACCCGCGACGCCTTCACGAAGGCGCAGCCGCTGATGCTGCCGTGCGACGTGTCGTTCCTCGCGATCGGCCCGACCTGGAAGAACGTGTCGAGCCAGCCGCTCTACGTGAGCTGGATGGGCGCCGTCTACCTGAACGGCGACGAGCACGACCAGCTCCCCGACGCGTTCGGCCGCACGATGCCGCCGATCGCCGACGGCCGCCTCTGGCAGCCGGGGCAGACCGGCAACGGCGGCTTCATCTACCTCATCGAGCCGCCGCTCATCAGCTGGGTCAGCTTCCCGGCCAACGTGCCGCTGCGCCTGCAGATGCAGGTCGCGGGCTACACCAGCGGCGCCATCGACCAGAGCACCGGCGGCTACCAGGCGGCGAACCTCTTCCACGAGGACATCGTCTGGAACAACGCCTACCGGGTCTGGGTCGAGCGCACCTGCCCGTGACCGGGCGCGCGGCTCAGCGGCCCTGGAACTGGGCGAGGCACTGCAGGCCGGCCTCGTTGCCGATCGTGCTCTGCTCGCAGTAGCCGACGAGCTGGTTGGCGTCCTGGCGGCTGCCCGACAGGAGGCTCATGCACTGGAGGCCGGCCTCGTTGCCGACGAAGCCGTTCTCGCAGGCGCCGATCGCCTGCGGCTGCACCGCGCCCGACGCCATGAGCTGCAGGCACTGGAGGCCGGCGGCGTCGCCGACGAAGGCGTTGGCGCACTGCGAGATGGCGCCGGTGAGATCGACGCGCGCGGTGCGGGCGAGCTGCACGCAGGCCTGCGCGTCGGCGCTGCCGACGAACGAGTCGTTGCACGCGCGGGTGAGGACGGCGAGGCGGCCGAGGTCCTCGCGCGAGCCCCAGCCGGCGTCGTAGCCGGTGTACCCGCCCTGGTAGCTGCCGGTGTACCCGCCCTGGTAGCCGCCGGTGGACGCGCCGCCGATGCCGCCGTGGTCGCGGCGCTCGTCGCGGCCACGCTCGGGGCCGCGGACCCGGCTGTCGCCGCGATCGCCGCGGGCCCCGCCGTCGCGGTGGTCGCGATCGCCGCGGCGGTCCTGGCTCCAGCCGCTCATCGACGGACCGTCGCGGCGGTCCCGACCGTGATCGTGGTCGCGATCGGCGAAGGCGGTGGCGGGGATGCCGGCCAGGAGGAGGCCGACGGTGAGGGCACGAAAGGAGCGGGTCATGTCCTTCCGACGCCCACACGCCCCGTTCATTCACCCGCCGCTCACCGATCGCGGGAGGCGCCGCGGCGCGGCTTCGGCAGCGGCGCGATCAGCCGGTGCGCCTGCGCGATCAAGGACGCGATCATCTCCCACGGCGGCGCCGGATCGTCGACGACGATGGCGACCCAGCCCTTGCCGCCGACGTACGGCGGCCGCCAGAAGCGCGCCGGGTCGGCCTCGATCAGGCCGGCCTGGGCGCCGGGCGCGGCCGGGATCCAGACCGACAGGTGCGGGTTGCCGTGGTGGTGGGTGTCGAACATCGCGAACAGCCGGCCGGCGACGCGCCAGGTCGGCTCGCCCCAGGCCAGGACCTCGGTCGTGTCGGGCAGCCCGAGGCACGCCTCGCGCACGCGGTCGATGACGGCGAGCGTCGCCGGCGAGCGCTCCTTCACCGGATGGGTCGACGCGCGCGCCGGCTTCGCGCTCGCCGCGGCGCGGCGGGAGACGGGCTTCGCGGTCGGGCGGGTCGGCGGCGGCTTGGGCCCGGGGCGGGTGCGCTTGCGGGTGGCCTCCAGCATCGGCACGGTCTTGCGCGCGCGCCGCGAGGCGGAGCTGCGAGGGGCGGCCATCGTCACGACTGTAACCGGGGCGGCCGCCGCGGCGTAGACTGGCACGTGAACACCCGTGCGTGGCTCGCGTTGGCGGTGATCGCAGGCTGCAGCTCGGCGTCGGGCGATCCGCCGGCGGCGCCCGCGTCGCGCGCGGCGGGTCCGACGCGCGTGCCGGCCGCGGACCAGGGCCCGGTCGTCGTCGAGCTGTTCACGTCGCAGGGCTGCAGCTCGTGCCCGCCGGCCGACCGCGTGCTGTCGGCGCTCGTCCGCGACGGCCGCGTCGGCGACCGCGCCGTGGTGCCGCTCGCCTTCCACGTCGACTACTGGAACGACCTCGGCTGGGCCGACCCGTTCTCGCAAGGCGCGTGGAGCGATCGCCAGCGCGACTACGCGGCCGTCCACCGGAGCGCGCAGCTCTACACCCCGCAGTTGATGGTCGGCGGCGCCACCGACGTCCTCGGCTCGAACGCGCGGGCGGTCAAGGCCGCGATCGCCGCCGCGCCGGCGCCCGCGCGGCTCGACGCGACGATCGCCTGGCGCGCCGGCGCCGCCACCGTCACCGCGACCGCGCCGGCCGGCGCCGATGCGTGGGTCGCCCTCTACGAGGACGACGTCGCGACGCGCGTCGTCCGCGGCGAGAACGCCGGCGCCACGCTGCGCAACGATCACATCGTGCGCCGCCTCGAGCGGATCGCCGCCGCCGGCCAGGCGGGGACGGTCGAGGTCGCCCTCGAGCCGGCGTGGAAGCACGTCGGCGCGGTCGCCTTCGCGCAGGCCGCCGATCGCACGATCGTGGCCAGCCGCGCCCTCGGCGCGCGCCCCTGAGCCGGCGGGTCACCGGAGGCCGGGACGAGGCCGAGGCCGAGGCAGGCCGCGCCGCGCGAGCGCCGCGCGCGAGCAGATCGCGCCGGTTCGCCCACGGCGTATGCTCCCGGGCCATGCGAACGATCGCAGCGCTCGCCGCCGCGTGCGCCGCGGCCCTCGCCGCCTGCGGCTCGAAGCGCGTCACGCCCGCCGCCGGCGACGCGCGCGCCGACGACCTCGCCGGCTGGCGCGCCGACCTCGCGACGATCGCGACCGAGGTCCCGAAGCGCCACCCCGAGCCGTTCCACGCCACGCCCGAGCCCACCTTCCGCGCGGCGGTCGCCGAGCTCGACCGCGCGCTGCCCGGCCTCACCGACGACCAGCGGCTGGTCGGCCTCGCCCGCATCGTCGCCCTGTTCGCCGACGCCCACACCCAGCTCGACCTCGGCCCTTACGCGCGCGTCCTCACCTACCCGCTCACCGTCTACTGGTTCAGCGACGGCCTGTTCGTCGTCGACGCGCCCGAGGCGAACCGGTGGGCGATCGGCGCCCGCGTCGTCACCCTCGGCGGCAAGCCGATCGACGACGCGATCGCCGCCCTGTCGTCGACGGTGGGCTACCAGGCCGACGGCTGGCGGCGCGCGCAGGTCGCCGATCGCCTGTCGCTGCCCCAGCTCGTGCGCGGCACCGGCTTCGCGCCCGCCGATGGCCCCGCGGTCTTCGGCCTCGTCGACCCGGGCGACCCGACCGGCGCGACCCGCGAGCTCACCGCCGAGCCGCAGCCGTGGCGCTCGGCCGCGCGCACCGGCCCGCTGCCGCTCTACCGGCAGAACCCGCGCTCGCTCTACTGGCAGCGCTACCTCGAGCCGGAGCGGACGCTCTACGTCCAGTACAACGCCTGCGCCCAGGCGCGTGACCTGTCGTTCGCCGACTTCACCCGCCAGGTCGAGGACGTCCTCGATCACCAGCCCGTCCTGCGCCTCGTCGTCGATCTCCGCGAGAACCAGGGCGGCAACTCCGCCATCATGCAGCCGCTGCTCGACGCGATCGCCGCCCGCCCCGCGCTCCACGGCCACGTCTTCGCGCTCATCGGCCGTCACACCTTCTCGTCGGGGCTGATGAACGCGATCGCGCTCGCGCAGCAGGGCGCGATCACCGTCGGCGAACCGGCCGGTTCGCCGGCCAATCACGACGGGGAGGTGCAGCGCCTCGAGCTGCCCGCCCGCGGCCTCGCCGTCTATCACGCCACCCGCCGCTTCGCCTACGACGGCCTCACCGGCCCCGCCTTCGCGCCCGACGTCGACGTCGAGCTGTCGTCGGCCGACTACTTCGCCGGCAAGGACCCGGTCCTCGACGCCGCGCTCGCGCGCCCACGACCGGACCGCTGACGACGCAGGCGGTGCAGCCGCGCTCGCCGCGGGCCACGCTGCTGGAAGCCGGACCACGCACCCCGCACGAGACCCCGCACACCGCGAGCCGATCGCCGATCGCTCGCGCAAGCGCTCGCTCAGCGGACCCGGTAGCCGGCCTCGTTCGCGAGCCAGCGGACGATGTCGAGCGTCGACAGGATGCCGCAGACGGCGCCCTCGGCGTCGAGCACCGGCAGCCGGTGGATGTTCTCGCCCGCCATCAGCGCCGCGGCGCGGCCGATCGGCGTGTCGGCGGTCACCGCGAAGACGATCGGCATCATCAGCTCGCGCACGCACGCGCTGTCGACCCGCACCGCGTGGTAGCCGCTGCCGAGCTGCGAGAGCACGTCGACGTCCTCGGTCGCGTGCTCGCTGACCTCGAGCCCCTGATCGTGCAGGTAGCGCAGGAGGTCGGTCTTCGACACCACGCCGACCGGGCGGCCCGCCGCGTCGACGACCGGGAAGCCGCTCACGCCGTAGTCGAGGAACAGCCGCGCGAGCAGGTCGATGCCGACCTCCGGCTGCACGCAGTAGACCGTGCGGGTCATGATCGTCGACACCGCCGCGGTCACCGCCGACATCCCGGTGGACTGCTCGATGGTCTCGCCGGCGTCGTCGACGATCCGGCGCACCGCGATCGGGGTCGTCCCGCTCTCCTGCTCCTGAGCGTTCATCGCTGGCTCCCTTCGACCCTGACGATTGCAACCACCGTGCGCAGCCAGGTCGGCGCGACGCCGTGGACGAACCCGCACCGCTTGCGCCGCCGCTCCGAAGCGCGAAACCGCTGCGCGCCCGGCCGCGAAATTTCCGCACCGGCGCCCCATCCGCGCGGCACGCCCGTTGCTGGGCACGTGGTCCGACATGATTCCCGACAGCGACCGTCGTTTCTCCGCGCTGTGGCGATCCGGGATGGTCGGGCTCGTCGTGGGCGACCGCCACGGTGTCATCCACGAGGCCAACGACACCTACCTGCGCCTGGTCGGCTACGGCCGGGCCGACGTCGAGGCCGGCAGCCTGCGCTACACGGACCTGACGCCGCCGGAGCTGCGCGGGGAGCTCGCCGAGGTGCTCGCCCGGATCGGCCGCGATGGCTTCGCCGAGCCGTTCGAGACCGAGACGTTCCGCGCCGACGGCTCGCGGCTGCCGATCCTGGTCGGCGTCACCAGGCTCGACGCCGACCGCAGCCTCGCGATCATCACCGACCTGTCCGCGCGCCGCCGCGCCGAGGAGTCGCTGCGCCACACCGAGGAGCAGCTCCGCCACGCCCAGAAGATGGAGGCGGTCGGCCGGCTCGCCGGTGGCGTCGCCCACGACTTCAACAACCTGCTGTCGATCATCATCGCCTACCCGAGCCTCATCCTCGCCGGCCTCGAGGCGCAGGACCCGATGCGCGACGACCTCGAGGAGATCCTGCGCGCCGGCAACCGCGCCGCCGAGCTGACCCGCCGGCTCCTGCTGTTCAGCCGCCAGCAGGTGGTCGAGCCCCGCGTCATCGACCTCAACCAGGTGCTCGCCGGCATGACGCGGATGGTCCAGCGGCTGCTCGGCGAGGACATCGAGCTGCACGCGTCGCTCGCCGGTGACCTCGGCCTCGTGCTCATCGATCCCGGCAACCTCGAGCACGTCGTCATGAACCTGGTCGTCAACTCGCGCGACGCGATGCCGACCGGCGGCTCGCTCACCGTGCAGACGGCCAACGTCGAGCTCGACGCCGACTACGCCGCCCGCCACGTCGGCGCGACGCCCGGCGCGTACGTGATGCTCGCGATCACCGACAGCGGCTGCGGCATGGACGCGGCGACCCTGGCCCACATCTTCGAGCCGTTCTTCACCACCAAGGCCGTCGGCCAGGGCACCGGCCTCGGGCTGTCGACGGTGTTCGGCATCGTCCAGCAGAGCGGCGGCCACGTCTGGGTCTACAGCGAGCCCGGCCACGGCACGACGTTCCGCATCTACCTGCCGCGCGTCGACGGCGCGGTGCACGAGGTGGGCATCGCCGCGGCCGGCGCGGACCTGCGCGGCCACGAGACGGTGCTCCTCGCCGAGGACGAGGACCAGGTGCGCGCGGTCGCCGTCACGATCCTCCACCACTACGGCTACAAGGTGCTGGAGGCGCGCAACGCCGGCGAGGCGCTGCTGCTGTGCGAGCAGCACCCGGGGACGATCGACCTCCTCCTCAGCGACGTGGTCATGCCGGGCATGAGCGGGCCCGAGCTGGCCCGCCGCCTGCGCGCCTCGCGGCCGGAGATGCGCGTCCTCTGCATGTCCGGCTACACCGACGACGCCGTGGTGCGTCACGGGCTGGTCGACAAGACGCTGGCGTTCCTGCCCAAGCCGCTCACGCCGGAGACCCTCGGCCGCAAGCTGCGCGAGGTCCTCCGGTGAGGCCGCGAGCGCAGCTCGGGCCGGGGTAGGCGAGTCTGAACGCGCAGGGCTTGCGCGGCTCCCGGCTCGCGGGGCAAGGGCTGCGCGCGGCGGTGCGCGGGGACGCCGCCCGGGCTGGAACGTATGGTGCAAACGCCAGGGTCCATGCCGCACGCCCGCGCCCTCCCGATGTTCCCCGCGCGCCTCGAGGAGCCGCGCGACGAGCTGGTCAGCCACGCGCAGTCCGGACCGCGTTACACGAGCTACCCGCCCGCCACCCAGTTCCGCACGCGGTTCGCCGCCGCCGACGCCGCCGCCGAGCTGGCGGCGATGCCCACCGCACCGATCTCGCTCTACGCCCACATCCCGTTCTGCTCGCAGCTCTGCTGGTACTGCGGCTGCAACGTCACCGCCACGCGCGATCGCAGCCGCGGCACGTCGTACGTCGACCTCCTGATCCGCGAGCTCGACCTCGTCGCGGGTGCGCTCGGCCGGCGCCAGGCGGTCGCCGACCTCTCGTTCGGTGGCGGCTCGCCGAACTTCCTGCGGACCGAGGACATGGGCCGCCTCGTCGCCGCGCTGCGCGCCCGCTTCGACCTCGGCGCCGACGCCGAGCTCGGCATCGAGCTCGATCCGCGCGACACCCGCGAGGCGCAGCTCGACGCGCTCGCCGCCCTCGGCTTCACCCGGCTCTCCGTCGGCATCCAGGACTTCGCCCCCGAGGTGCAGGAGGCCATCCATCGCATCCAGTCGGTCGAGCAGACCGCCGCCGTCATCGATCGGGCGCGCGCGGTCGGCTTCCGCAGCGTCAACGCCGACCTCGTCTACGGCCTGCCCGGCCAGACGGTCGAGCGGCTCGAGCGCACGCTGGCGGAGGTGATCGACTTCGAGCCCGACCGCATCGCGGTGTTCGGCTACGCCCACCTGCCCCACCTGCGGCCGCACCAGCAGCTCGTCGAGCGCAAGCTGCCGGTGCCCGACCTGCCGGCGCGCGTCGAGCTGCTGCGCTCCGTGCTCGGCCGGCTCGCCGACGCCGGCTACGTGCGCGTCGGCCTCGACCACTTCGCGCGGCCGAAGGACCCGCTGGTCAAGGCGATGGAGAGCGGGCGGCTCGGCCGCAACTTCCAGGGCTACGTCATCCACCGCAGCGACGCGCTGCTCGGCGTCGGCGCCAGCGCGATCAGCGACAGCGGCAACGCCTACTGGCAGAACGCCGTCGACCTGCCGACCTGGACCGAGGCGGTCGAGGCGGGGCGGCTGCCGGTCGTGCGCGGCGTCGGCCTCGACGCCGACGACCGGCTGCGCCGCTTCGTGATCAACCGGCTCATGTGCGAGGGGCGGCTCGACTTCGCCGACGTCGCCGCCGCCCACGGCGTCGACGTGACGACCCGGTTCGCCACCGAGCTGGCCGCGCTGGAGCGCCGCCACGGCGACCTGGCCATCGTCGACCGTGAAGCCGGCGCGATCACCGCCACGCCGCTCGGCCACCACCTGATCCGCAACGTCGCGAAGGTGTTCGACCGGTACACGCTGGAGGGCGGCACCGGCTCGCCGACGATCTGACCGCGGCGTTTCGTCGCGCCGCGCCAGCACGCTGTCGCCCGCACCTCGGGCCCTCAGGTATCATCGGAGCCGATGGCCGAGCCGGTGACCGTGCTGGTGGTCGACGACAATCAGTCGAACCGCGCCCTCGCCCAGGCGACGCTCGAGGACGAGGGCTACCGGGTCGTGCTGGCCGGCGACGGTGAGGAGGGGATCGCCGCCTTCGAGCGCGACCACCCCGACCTGATCCTCCTCGACGTCCGCATGCCCGGCGTCGACGGCCCGACCGCCTGCGAGCGGATCCGCACCCTGCCCGGCGGCGGCGACGTGCCGATCATCTTCGTCACCGCGCTGCGCGACGTCGAGACGTTCGATCGCGCGCTGCTCGCCGGCGGCGACGACTTCCTCACCAAGCCGTTCCGCCCGACGGAGCTGATCGCCCGCGTCACCGCCGCGCTGAAGCTGCGCCGCCTGGCCGCCGAGCGCAGCGCCCTGTTCGCCCAGCTCAGGCAGCAGCGGGACGCGCTGCTCCGGCTCCAGCTCCAGAAGGAGGAGCTGGTCGCCTACGTGGTCCACGACCTCAAGAACCCGGTCAACGCGATCGCGCTGCTCGCCGACCTGCTCCTCCGCGACAAGGACGGCAGCCCGCGCTCGCACCGGGCCGGCGAGAAGATCCGCGACGAGACCCGCTCGCTCCTGCGCATGATCACGACGCTGCTCGACATCGCGAAGGCGGACGCCGGCCGGCTCGCGCCCGCGCGCCAGCGGATCGACCTCGCCGCGATGGTCGAGAGCGTGGTGGCCGCCCAGGACGTGCGGGCCCAGGCGCTCGGCGTCCGGCTCACCCGCGCCGTCGAGGCGCCGGCCGCCGACGCCGATCCGGACCTGCTGCGCCGCGTGCTCGAGAACCTGGTCGACAACGCGATCCGCCACGCGCCCGAGGACAGCGAGGTCGCGGTGAGCAGCCGCACCACCGACGGCGGCGTCGAGCTGTGCGTGCGCGACCACGGCCGCGGGGTCCCCGCCGACCGGCGCGCGCAGATCTTCGAGCGGTTCGTCGGCACCGGCGGGCCGGGGCGCACGAACCGCGGCCTCGGCCTCGCCTTCTGCAAGCTCGTGATCGAGGCCCACGGCGGCCGCATCTGGGTCGACGACGCCGCGCCGGGCGCAGCCTTCTTCCTGTGGGTCCCCCATGCCGACTGACGTCTCGCTCCCGTTCGCCCAGCTCGTCGACGCGGCCCCCGACGGCATCCTGGTCGCCGACCAGGCAGGCACGATCGTGCTCGTCAACGCCGAGACCTCGCGCATGTTCGGCTACCCGCGCAGCGAGCTGCTCGGCCAGCCGATCGAGATCCTGGTGCCGGCGGCGGCCCGCAAGCGCCACCCGCACCACGTCGCCGGCTTCCACTCGTCGCCGCGCCTGCGGCCGATGGGCTCCGGCCTCGACCTCCACGGCCAGCGCAAGGACGGCACCGAGTTCCCCGTCGAGATCAGCCTGTCGCCGATCGATCACGGGGGCCAGAAGCTGGTGGTCGCCGGCATCCGCGACGTCACCGAGCGCCGCCGGATCGAGCGCGAGGCGCGGCGCGCCAACGCGTACCTGGTGTCGGCGGTCGACGCCATCCAGGACGCCTTCGCGCTGTTCGACGAGGACGACCGGATCGTCATGGTCAACAGCGCCAGCCGGCAGCTCCTGACCGGCGCGGCCGGTACCGCGATCATCGGCCGCCGCTTCGAGGAGGTGCTGCGCGACTCGCTCGAGCGCGGCGCGTTCGACTTCAGCGACGCCACCCGCGACTCGCTGCTCCGGCGGTGGATGGAGTACCACCGCGAGCCGGTCGGCACGCTCGAGGTCCGCACCGGCACCGGCCGCTACCTGCGCGTGATCGAGCGCAAGACGCCCGAGCACGGCACGGTCGCGCTCATGAGCGACGTCACCGACGACGTCGTGCGCGAGGCCGAGCTGCGGGCGGCGAGCGCGGCCAAGAGCGAGTTCCTGTCGTCGATGAGCCACGAGCTGCGCACGCCGCTCAACGCCGTGCTCGGCTTCGCCCAGCTCCTCGAGCACGACCGCAAGCAGCCGCTCACCGAGCGCCAGCACGAGCGGCTGCAGCACGTGCTGCGCGGCGGCGAGCACCTGCTGCGGCTGATCGACGACGTCCTCGACCTGTCGCGCATCGAGGCGGGGCGGGTGTCGATGTCGTGCGAGCCGGTCTCGCTCACCGACGTCCTCCACGACGTGCTGACGACGCTGGAGCCGATGGCGAGCCGCAGCCACGTCACGCTCGAGCTGGGCCTCCTGCCGCGCGAGCTGCCGCAGGTGGTCGCCGATCGCACCCGGCTCGCGCAGATCCTGATGAACTTCGGCTCCAACGCGATCAAGTACGGCAAGAAGGGCGGGCGGGCGACGTTCGAGGTCGGCATCCTCGGCGACTGCGTGCGCACGACCGTCATCGACGACGGCATCGGCATCCCCGCCGACAAGCGCGACAAGCTGTTCGAGCCGTTCCAGCGCGCCGGCCAGGAGACCGGACCGATCGAGGGGACCGGCATCGGCCTCGTGATCAGCAAGCGGCTCGCCGCGCTGATGCAGGGCAAGGTCGGCTTCTCCAGCGAGGTCGGCATCGGCTCGCGGTTCTGGGTCGAGGTGCCGGCCTACCGGGCCAACCTCGACGACGAGACGACGCTCGAGACCCGCGTCATGAGCCGCACCGCGCTCGCCGAGCACACCGGCCGCGCGAAGATCGTCTACGTCGAGGACAACCCGTCGAACATCGCGTTCATGCGCGAGCTGCTCGAGGACCTGACGACCGTCGAGCTGCTGGTGGCGCCGACCGCCGAGATCGGCCTCGACCTCATCCGCGCCCACCGGCCGTCGGTCGTGATCATGGACATCAACCTGCCGGGGATGAGCGGCTTCGATGCGGCGCGCCAGCTCCGCGAGTGGCCGGAGACGAAGGAGATCCCGATCGTCGGGCTGTCGGCGGCGGCGCTGGTGAAGGACACCGCCCGCGCGCGCGAGGACGGCTTCTACCGCTACCTGACCAAGCCGGTGAAGGTGTCGGAGCTGCTCGGCGTGCTCGAGGAGCTGCTGCTCAGCCGCTGAGGGCGGACGGCGGCGCCGACGCGACCTCCGGCTCGTGCGCGGCCGGATCGGCGAGGTAGCCCTGGAACGCGCGCATGAGCCGCGCGACGTGCCAGCCGTCGACGTAGCGGTGATCGATCGTGGCGGTGATCGGGATGACCGGCCGCACGGTGATGCGGTGGTCGACGACGACCGCGCGCTCGGTGATCTCGCCGACCAGGACGAGCAGCGGCACGTCGTACATCCACGCCAGCGGCGCGAAGCCCTGCGGCAGGCCGAACATGCCGACGCTGGTCACCATCGCGCTGCCGAACGGGCTGGCGTGGAGGCCGAGCGGCGGCAGATCGAGCGCGAGCGTGTTGGTGAGGAAGGCGCTGGCGCGGACCGCGGCGCGCAGGAGCGGGGCCGGCAGCCGATCCATCACCTGCTTCGAGCGCGCGAGGTCCGGATCGTCGCCGCGCTTCATGCGGGCGGCGCGCAGCGCGAGGTCCTCGGCGAGCTGGTAGACGGAGCGGCCGCCGAGGTCGGGGACCTTCACGCCCGACAGGTCGTGGCCGCCGCGCACCGCGGTGATGAAGAAGACGTCGACCGACGGGCGGGCGACCGCGTGACCGGCGTGGATGCGGACGTTGAGGTCGGGGACCTCGACCAGCGCGCGGGCGACGGCGCGGCCGACCAGGTGGGTCGGCGTCAGGTGATGCCCGGCCGCGCGGCCGCGCTCGATGAACGCGAGCACGGCGGTCGCGTCGACGTCGAGCTGGCCGTAGATCTGCGGATCGTCGGGGGCGTGCCAGATGGCGCTGGCGATCCGGCGCCAGCCGTTGAGCGCGGGCATGCAGCCGGAGACGTGCACGCCGCGGGCCGCCGAGGGGCGCTCGCCGCCACGCCGACCGGCGCAAGAAGGGGAGCGATGCGCCGGACCGCCGCAGGCTTTGCGCATTCGCCGGCGGCGCCGGCGCCGCGACGCGCGACGCGCAAGCGATCCGGCGGTGGCCGCGACCTTGCACCGTCCGCGGTCGTGCCGCCCGTCGCCGCCTACATGACCTCGGTCGTCGAGATCGCCCGCCCCGACACCCGCCTGCGAGAGGTCCTGCGCCGCCTCGAGCAGGGCAAGATCTCCGCCCTGCCGATCGTCGACGGCACCGGCGAGCTGGTCGGCGTCGTCTCGCGCTTCGACCTCGTCCGCCACCAGCGCCACCACCCGCGCGCGCTCGACGACGTCTGCGCCGACGTCATGACGCGCCAGCCGATCACCACCGGCGTCGGCGCGTCGCTGGCGGCCGCCGCCCGCGCGATGGTGCAGCACCGCATCCACCGGGTCCTCGTCGTCGACGGCGGCCGGCTGGCCGGCGTGCTCACCACCAGCGACCTCACCCGCGCGGTCGACGACGCGCGGCTCGCGCACCACCTCGACACCATCATGAGCTCGCCGGTCGCCACCGTGCGCACCGACCAGCGCCTCGGCCTGGCGATGGAGTGGCTCGACCGCGCGCACATCAGCGGCCTGGTCGTCACCGAGGACGACTGGCCGGTCGGCGTGTTCGCGCAGGAGGACGCGCTGGCCGCCCGCCACCTGCCGCCCGAGGCCGAGCTCGCCGCGCTCTACGATCCGTCGCTCGTCTGCCTGCCGCGCGACACCCCGCTCCACCAGGCCGCCGGCCTCTGCGTGCGCATGGGCGTCCGCCGCGTGGTGGTCAGCCACCAGCGCGACTACGTCGGCATCGTCACCGGGCTCGACTTCGCCGGCGCGATCGCGCGCTCCGACCAGCGGCTGGCGTCGTGAGCGAGGCCGTGACCGAGGCCGTGATCGACGCCGACCTCGCGGCGCGGGCGGTCTCCGCCGACGACGTCGCCAGCCTGGTGCCGTCGGGCGCGCGCGTCTTCGTCCACGGCGCGGCCGCCACGCCGGTGCCGCTGCTCGACGCGCTCGCCGCCCGCACCGACCTCGACGGCGTGCGGCTCTACCACCTGCACACGACCGGCACCCGCAGCTTCGTGGCGCCCGAGGCCGCCGGCCGGCTGCGCTCGGTCTCGTTCTTCTGCGCCGGCGACGTCCGCCCGGCGATCGCCGACGGCCGCGCCGACTTCGTGCCGGTCTTCCTGTCCGACATCCCGGGGCTGTTCGCCGGCGGCGCGATCCCGCTCGACGTCGCGCTCGTCCAGCTCTCGCCACCCGATCGCCACGGCCTCTGCTCGCTGGGGACGTCGGTCGACGCCGCGCGCGCCGCGGTGGATCACGCGCGGCTCGTGCTCGCCGAGATCAACGACCGGATGCCGCGCACGCACGGCAACACGACGGTGCCGATCGAGCGGGTGCACGCGTTCGTCCGCACGTCGCGCGAGCTGCCGGAGCACGCGGCGGAGCCGGACAGCGACGCGACCCGCCGGATCGGCGAGCTGGTCGCCGACCTCGTCGAGGACGGCGCCACGCTGCAGGTCGGCATCGGCGCGATCCCCGACGCGGTGCTGGCCCGCCTCGGGGACCACCACGACCTCGGCGTGCACAGCGAGATGATCTCCGACGGCATGCTGCCGCTCATCGAGGGCGGCGTGGTCACCAACCGGCACAAGGCGGTCCACCCGGGCCGCACGGTGACCAGCTTCGTCCACGGCACCCGCCGGCTGTACGACTTCGTCGACGACAACCCGGCCGTCGAGTTCCACGGCTGCGACCGCACGAACGACACCGGCCTCATCCGCAAGAACGACAAGGTCACCGCGATCAACTCCGCGATCGAGATCGACCTCACCGGCCAGGTCTGCGCCGACTCGATGGGCCACACGATCTTCTCCGGCATCGGCGGCCAGATGGACTTCCTGCGCGGCGCGGCCTTGTCGCGCGGCGGCAAGCCGATCATCGCCTTGCCGTCGACGGCGGCGCGCGGCCAGGTCTCGCGCATCACCGCCGAGCTCCGGCCGGGCGCCGGCGTGGTCACCACCCGCGGCCACGTCCACTGGATCGTCACCGAGTACGGCGCCCGCAACCTGCACGGCCTCACGCTGCGCGAGCGCGGCGAGGCCCTGATCTCGCTCGCGCACCCGGACCATCGCGGCGAGCTGCGGCGCGCGCTCGCGGCGATCCGCCACTACACGTAGCGTCGGATCTACGTCGGCTCCACGTCGGCTCCACGCCGGATCGACCTCGGTCCGGTCAGTTCGCCGGGGCGAGGTCGGCGTCGTCGGCGGCGAGCGGCTCGGGCGGCTGCTCGGCGCGGCGCTTGATGCCGGCGAGCATGGTGTGCTCCATCACCGTGTCGCCGATGTCGAAGAAGCGGCGGGTGAGCCGGCCGAGCAGGCCGCCGCCGACCGCGAGGAAGCGCACCCGCACGCGGACGATCAGGCGGCAGCCGGCGACCGTCGGCTCGACGACGAACGCCCAGCTACACTCGACCGCCGGCTCGTCGACGGTGGCGTCGTGGGCGAGCTCGCGGCCGGTGACCGCGGCGCGCCGCGAGTAGAGCACCATCGTGCGCGGCGGCGTCAGCTCGACGACGCGCCAGACGCCGAAGCCCTCGCCGGCGCGCGGCCCGTCGGGGATCAGGTCGCCGATCTCGAGGCCCTGCCAGTCGTCGACGATCGCGTCCGCCGAGCCACGGCCGCCGTTCTCCAGCGGGTACCAGCCGTACCAGCCGGCGCGGCCGAAGCCCATCTGCACGAGGTACGGCCACACCGCCTCGGGCGCGACGTCGATGTCGATCGCGAACGTCTTGCTCGAGTCGGGCGCCGGCACCAGCTCGTCGCCGGCCAGCGGCTCGTCGGCCTCGTCGCCGGCCAGCGGCTGCCGCAACGCCGGATGCAACAGGCCATAACCGACGTACGCCCCGTAGGTGCCGACCGCGCTGGTGGCCGCGCGGCGGATCGTCGCGGCGACCGTCCCATGTCCGCGACGCACCCATTGCTCGATCGCAGTCCGTGCTGTCGTCATGTCGCACCAGGCTGCAAGCGGCGGACCCGGTGGTACACACGGCGCATGACGATCGACATTGGCATCGAGGCCGGCGCGCGGGGCGAGATCGCGCACGGACTCTCGCAGGTCCTCGCCGACACGTACACGCTCTACCTGGAGACGCACAACTTCCACTGGAACGTCACGGGCCCGATGTTCCAGACGCTGCACCTCATGTTCGAGGGCCAGTACAACGAGCTCGCGCTCGCGGTCGACCTGATCGCGGAGCGGATCCGCGCGCTCGGCTTCCCGGCGCCGGGGACGTACGCGAAGTTCGGCGAGCTGTCGTCGATCCGCCAGGCCGACGGCGTGCCGAAGGCGCAGGAGATGATCCGGCTGCTCGTCAGCGGCCACGAGACGGTGGCGCGGACCGCGCGCGCGACGTTCAAGATCGCGGAGGCCGCGAGCGACCAGCCGACCTGCGACCTGCTCACCCAGCGGATGCAGGTGCACGAGAAGACCGCCTGGATGCTGCGCAGCCTGCTCGAGTAGCGGGCGTCACGCGCCGGGTCGCGCGCCGGGTCGCGCGCCGGGCGCGGTCGGCCACGCGAGGTGGTGGTGCGGCTGGTAGCCGAGGTCGCGGCGGGCGCGGGTGTCGTCGACGATGCCGCCCAGGTGGAAGCGGCGACGGTTGAGGTCGTAGCGGAAGTCGAGGCCGGTCGCGCGCCGGCGCAGCCGGTAGAGCGGCGCCAGCAGCGGCCCGGGCACGGCGACCTCGCGGCGGCCCCACAGGCCGATGAGCCGGCTGAGCGGCAGCGTGTCGGCGCCGGTGACGTTGTAGACCGCGTTGCCGTCGCGGCCGAGGGCGAGCGCGATCGCGTCGGCGGCGTCGTCGAGCGACAGCACGTTGATCATCGGATCGAAGCCGAGCGGGCGCAGGCAGACCCGCGAGCGCAGGTAGTCCCAGAGCTGACTGCCGGTGTCCTCGTCGAGGATCTCGGCGCAGCGGAGGACGACCACGCCGAACCGCTCGAGGCCCATGCGCGCGCAGACGGTGAGGTCCGCCTCGACCCGATCGCGCAGCCACTGCGGCGCGCGCGGATCGAGCTCGAGCGCCGATTCCTCGTCGAGCAGCGTCGGCGCGCGGGTGGTGAGCGCGTAGACCGACGCGCTCGACACGAAGACGAAGCGGCGGATCGCCGGCAGCTCGGCGCACGCGTGCAGGAGCGCGCGGGTCGACTCGACGTTGCGGCGGTGGACGCTGGCGCCCTCGTCGGCGGAGCGGCGGTGGAGCGCGAGGTGGACGACCGAGTCGATCTCCAGCTCGCGCGCGGGCCCGTGGACGAGGTCGTGGACGGCGCGCGGCCGCGACAGGTCGGCGCGCCGGTAGCTGCGGCGGGGGCCGTCGGCGAGGCCGGGCTCGACCGCGGTCTCGAGCACGTGCTCGACCGCCGGATCGTCGTCGAGGCGGCGGACCAGGGCGGCGCCGAGCGGCGTGGTCGCGCCGGTGACGAGGACCCTCACGACCGCCTCATGAGCGCCGCTCCGCGAGGGCGTGGTCGAGCAGGTCGCGCACGGCCTCCTTCGTGCGCCGCGCGGCGTTGGCGACCACGACCGGGTCGTCGGCCTCCTCGGGCGGGTGGTCGCGGAACAGCTCGAGCGGCGCGCCGTAGCGCAGGTGGTAGCGGACCGGCCACGGCAACGGCGTCCACGGCACCGGCAGGTACGGGGCGCCGAACGGCCGCGGCCAGCGCAGGCGGAAGGCGAGCGGCCAGCTCTCCTCGGCGCCGACGATGGCGACCGGGATGATCGGCGCCCGGTGGCGGATCGCCAGCTCGGCGTGGCCGACCTGCCAGCGCTGCAGGTGGTAGCGCTCGCGGCTCGGCTTGGCGACGCCGGCGGTGCCCTCGGGGAAGATCGCGAGCAGCTCGCCGCGCGTCAGCAGGCGGCGCACGGTGGCGTGGGTGCCGGCGACCACGCCGACCCGCGCGAAGGCGGCGCTGACGAACGGCATGGTCGCGATGAAGTGATCGCCGGCCATGCGGGCGATGCGGCCGACCTTGCGCGCGACGTCGACCCACAGCATCGCGCCGTCGACCGGCAGCACGCCGCTGTGGTTGGCGACGAGGATCGCCGGACCGGTGCGCGGGACCTGCTCGCTGCCGCGCGACTCGACGCGGAAGTAGCGGTCGTAGAACGGCGCCGCCAGCGCGAGCGCGCGCAGCACCGATGGCGGGTGCAGCCCGAGCTCGTCGTAGCCGTGGCCGGCGTCGTGGAAGTCGCGCATCCATGGGATCGCGAAGCATCGGACGTACCAGCGCAGGTGGGCGGCGCGGCGGCGGCGGTGCGCAAGGCGGTGCGTGGCGGGGCCGGCGACGCGCACCGGGTGCGCACCCGCGCACCTGCGGGCGTGGTGCGCGGCGGCTCGTCGGTTGCATCGTCTCCAGGCATGCCGACGCCGAGCGAGCTCCTGGCCGGACTGACGACGATCGCGAACGACGCGATGTGGATGGCGATCGCGTGGCACGTTGTGCTCCTCGCCGCCATCGTCGCGCTCGCGGTCGGCTGGCATCCGCGCAAGCGGAGCGCGACCCTCGGGCTCGCGGCGCCGCTCGCGTCCGCGTCGGCGCTCGCCTTCGCCCACGGCAACCCGTTCAACGGCGTCCTGCTCGGCGCCGCGACGCTGACGCTCGGCCTGTTCGCGCTGCGCGGCGACAACGAGGAGGTCGCGGTCGGCGCGCCGTGGGAGACGCTGGTCGCCGGGATGCTCCTCGGCTTCGCCTGGACGTACCCGCACTTCCTCGAGCGGGGCGGCTGGCTCGCGTACCTGTACGCGGCGCCGGTCGGGCTGGTGCCGTGCCCGACCCTGTCGCTCGCCCTCGGCTTCGCGCTGCTCGGTGGCGGCATCGACCGCCGCGTCGCGGCCGTGCTCGCCGCGTTCGGTCTGTTCTACGGCCTGTTCGGCGTGGTGCGCCTCGGCGTCCGCCTCGACCTCGGGCTCGTCGCCGGCGCGACCGCGGCGCTGACGATCGCCTTGCGGCCGACGCACCCGCCGATCCGCGAGCCGGCGCTCGCCAGCCACGTCCTGTCCTGAGCCGCGCCCCGAGCGCCTGCGCGCCGATCTCGGGCGGATCTCCCGTCGGCCGAAATTCTTGCGCACTCCCGCGGCGGAACGTCGCGATTCGGCCGGCACGCCGACTGCAACCGTCACCCGCTCCATGAGCGGAACGAACTCCTGGTTCATCGTGCTCGCGGGCGGCGAGGGCAAGCGGCTGGCCGGCCTCACCCGGGCGCTCTACGGCGCCGACGTGCCCAAGCAGTTCGCGGTGCTCACCGGCACCCGCTCGCTGCTGCAGGACACGCTCGAGCGCGCCGCCGCGCTAGGCGACCTGACGCGCACCGTCGTCGTCGTGACGCGCCACCACGAGCAGCTCGCCCGCGAGCAGCTCGCGCCGTACCCGGGCGTCCACCTGCTCGTCCAGCCGGCGGGCCTCGACACCGGCCCCGGCATGCTGTTGCCGCTCGCGTACGTGCGCGCGCGCGAGCCGTCGGCGCGCGTCGTCGTGCTGCCCGCCGATCACCACCTGCCCAACGTCGAGCCGCTGCGCCGCGCGCTGCGCGACGCCGCGTCGCACCGGGCGAGCCGCGGCCGCGTGACGCTGATCGGCGTCCACGCCGACCGCGCCGAGACCGAGTACGGCTGGATCGTCCCGGGTGTCCGGCTCGCCGGACGAGATCGCGACACCGTCTGGAGCGTGCGCCGCTTCGTCGAGAAGCCGGCCGAGCCGATCGCCGAGCGGCTGCGCGCGCGCGGCGCCGTGTGGAACACCTTCATGGCCACCGGCCCGGTGGCGGCGTTCTGGGGCCTCGCCCGCCCGCGCGTGCCCGAGCAGGTGCGCGCGTTCGAGCAATGGGCGGCGCGGCTCGACGAGCCGGGCGCCGACGATCGGCTGCGCGCAGTCTATGCGGAGCTGCGGCCGTCCAACTGGAGCGTCGACGTGCTGTCCGACGTGCCGCCCGGCCGCCTCGCGCTGGTGTCGATGTCCGGCTCGGGCTGGTCCGACTGGGGCTGTCCGCGCCGTGTGTTCGCGAGCATGCACGGCACGCCGGCGCTCGAGTCGCTGCTCGCTCGCGTCACCGGGCCGGTGCCGGTGATCGCCGCCGCCTGACCCGAGCCCGTCGAGGCGCCTTCACGCGCGCCCGCGCCCGCGTGGCTCCGAAAATGCAGTGTTGGCGGGCATGCGGCACGGACGGATCTCGGCTCTCTCCATCATCGGCATCGTCGCCATCGTGCTCGGCATCGCCACCTGCAGCACGTACAACAAGCTGGTCTCGGCGGACCAGACGGTGCAGGCGCAATGGGCGCAGGTGGAGAACGTCTACCAGCGGCGGGCCGACCTCATCCCGAACCTGGTCGCGACCGTGAAGGGCGCGGCCGAGTTCGAGAAGAGCACGCTCACCGCGGTCACCGACGCGCGAAGCCGCGTCGGCCAGGCGGCGCCGCGCGGCGACGTCACCTCGCAGCCGGCGAAGTTCGCCGAGTACCAGCAGGCGCAGGACCAGCTCGGCGGCGCGCTCGGCCGCCTGCTCGTCGTCGCCGAGGCGTACCCGACCCTGACCGCGACCCAGGGCTTCCGCGACCTGCAGGCGCAGCTCGAGGGCACCGAGAACCGGATCGCCGTCGAGCGGATGCGCTACAACGACGCCGCGCGCGCGTTCAACACCACGCGCAGCCGGTTCCCGACCTCGCTGGTCGCCAGCCTGTTCGGCGGCCGCTTCGCCGCGAAGACGTACTTCACGGCCCAGGCCGGCGCGGAGTCCGTGCCGCAGGTCAGGTTCTGACATGCTCGCCGTGGCGCTGGC
The DNA here is from genome assembly GCA_035546475.1 of Kofleriaceae bacterium. Lineage (GTDB taxonomy): Bacteria > Myxococcota_A > Polyangia > Haliangiales > Haliangiaceae > UBA2376. Next base: position 672 of record DASZXE010000454.1, on the reverse strand, counting down.
CGCGGCGTTCGTGCTGTCCGCGCCGGCGACCATCCCGGCCCCGCCGACGCACTGGGTGGAGGACCACGCGACGTTCCTGTCGGCCCCCACCCGCGACGCGCTCGACGCCCGGCTCGAGGCCTACGAGCAGGCGACCGGCCACCAGGTCATCGTCTGGATCGGCGACACCCTCGGCGGCGCCCCGCTCGACGACTGGGCGGTGCGGACGTTCGCCGCCTGGAAGATCGGCCGCAAGGGCCTCGACGACGGCCTCGCGATGTTCGTCTTCGCCACCGACCGCACGATCGATCTCGAGGTCGGCTACGGCCTCGAGGACCGGGTACCCGACGCGGTGGCCTCGCGCATCATCCGCGAGACGATGGCGCCGCGCCTGCGGGCCGGCGACCGCGACGGCGCGGTGACCGCCGGCGTCGAGGCGGTGCTGACCGCGATCGAGGGCAAGCCGTGGGCGGGCGGGCCGGCGGTCGCGAAGCCGCCGGCGACGCGGCCGTCGACGCCGTCGATCATCGCCGGCGTGATCGGCGTCCTCGTGCTGCTCGTCCTGATGATCCGGTACCCGCGGCTGGCGCTGGCGCTCCTCTGGTTCGGCGGCGGCGGTGGCTGGGGCGGCCGGCGCGGCGACGGCGGCGGCTTCGGCGGCGGCGGCTTCGGCGGCGGCGGCTTCGGCGGCGG